>NZ_PNDH01000146.1:0-257 GCF_005887175.1 Pseudoalteromonas sp. S1612
AGCACAGCAACACTACCCAGGCATGGATAAGTTAACTCGCTCGGTAATAAATGGCTTTCAAAAGGCGTACACGTGTTTACTTATCAGGGTTGTTATATGAAACGGCAAAGCAAGGCAATGATGCCTACATAGACAATAAAAAAGAACTCGAAATACAACCTAATAATCAGTACTTACAGCAAGAGATATTGCGCAGAGCTAAGCACCAAGGCTATGCGGATGTCTACAAACAATTTTAGCGACAGTTTGGTGAAGTA
>NZ_PNDH01000147.1:0-246 GCF_005887175.1 Pseudoalteromonas sp. S1612
AATGATGCAGGATGTGCCAGACTCCGATGTTATTGTTACCAACACTACTCACATTTCCTTTGTTTTAAAATACGAAACAGTGCGAGCAGGCGCGCCTATTGTATGAGCCAAAGGCGTTGCCGACCTCGCTATGCAAATTCGTAAAATTGCTTTGGTTAATGAAGTACCCCGTGGTGAGTCGCCTACCTAAACGCGAGCGCTGTATCATAGCGCTGAAGTAGGGGATCACTTTCCCGATCGGGACTT
>NZ_PNDH01000148.1:0-280 GCF_005887175.1 Pseudoalteromonas sp. S1612
GCAGGCGCAGGTTAAACTGCGCACGAAGAAGACCTAGAAGTGCAGCATTAAGCTCTTCTACGCTTATATCTTTTAGTTCGTTTGCTATCATCACATTACAGTCCGAGATACGAAAGATGTATTGAATGGCAGCATACGAGCAGCAAGGTTAAACGCATAACGACCAAGCTCTTCTGAAACACCATCCATATCGTAAAGTACTATACAAGGCTGAATTTCTGCAACCCAATATTGAACAGACCCAATAACTGTAACAATAAGAACTTCAAGAGGCTTTTCT
>NZ_PNDH01000149.1:0-367 GCF_005887175.1 Pseudoalteromonas sp. S1612
CCTTATACACCCGCCTCTACATAATGAAACCCAAACCTATACAGACGCATTAATTGAAATGTCAGCCAGTGTGCTTGGCATGACCGCTATTAAAAATAGTAATGAGCAATTATCGGGGTTGTTTACCGATGGTGATTAACGCCGTATTTTAGAGCAACGTATTGAAATACACAGCACATAAATTAATCTTGTGATGACAAAGTCATGGACAACAGCCACACAAGAAATGCGCGCCGCTGAAGAACTTAACATTATGGAACAAAAAAGTATTAATGGTTTAATTGTTATTAATGAGCACTTTCACCCCATTGGCGCACTAAATATGCAAGACTTACTAATAGCGGGAGTGCTATAACTGCAGTTTGAA
>NZ_PNDH01000150.1:0-270 GCF_005887175.1 Pseudoalteromonas sp. S1612
TAGAAATTACATGGGACAAGAGCTACATTACACTCGCAACAATTGCTACTGTACTTGGTTTAGCGTTTAAAGTAGTTGAACCTGATGGTTTAATGGGGGGCAAAGAACACCTAGGTATTACTTCTGCACTTATTCCAAAAGAGCACACCTGGTGTAGAACTTGGTAACCGTCATGATCATATTGGTATCCGTTTTTACAACGGTACTACACGTGGTAACAAAGTATTTGTACCAATGGACTTTTTTATCGGTGTTCAGAAAAACATCGGT
>NZ_PNDH01000151.1:0-400 GCF_005887175.1 Pseudoalteromonas sp. S1612
GACCCACTAAATACAGGCCTGTAAAAACTCCTCTCGAAAATGTGTATTACGACAGTGGATTAATATCGTTGTTCGATGTAGGTGGAAGCGGCTGGCTTAACGGACGCGAGTGTTGAGATGTGTTTTAAACGCGTTGCAAGTCGCATATAAGGGGAGTGTTTTAGCTACTTAGATGACGATCAGCAAAGCTTGCATAATCTGGCGCTTAGTACACGTAAATTATTAAGCCATGGCGGATGATTTAAATACGTTCACGGCGGAGAGTATCATGCTTACAACCGTGATGTGATTCAAACGTTACAAAAAGCATTACGTAGCGGCGAGTATAGTGTATACACCGAATACGCAAAGCTAGTTAATACGCGTCCAATAGCGAGGTTGCGCGATAAGTTTGCTTGTG
>NZ_PNDH01000152.1:0-430 GCF_005887175.1 Pseudoalteromonas sp. S1612
TAAAAAACATATTATTAAATTTAATGGTACACAATAAAGTAATACCAAGTCGCTTAATAAAGTGAGAGATTTAGAGGGAGGGCAATAGTGTCGATAGCAAGGTAATACATAGTTATTTAGTTGTTCTAAAAGAGAAGTTTTTAACGAAACTAACATCTGGTTCAACCCTTCAAAATGATTAAATAGTATTGCGGCTTAGTTTGCGTTAATAATGTTTCTTTCACAATTCACTCAAACTTAATTTATAGTTGTATCAAAATATAAATAACTCCTAACCTCAAGAGAGCACCCCAAGCTAGAAATTGCAAAAATTTACTTAGCCACCTATATCCATGCATAACCAATACCAAAAGGACTAAAGCAATGCACTGTCCTACGTTATATAAGAGTCGGCATTTTCATAGGCCGATACGCATAAGCAAGGGTAGGT
>NZ_PNDH01000153.1:0-235 GCF_005887175.1 Pseudoalteromonas sp. S1612
CCTGAGCCGCCCACAATAGTAAACCAAACACACGTGATCACAGGGGCAACCACAGAAATAAGTAAAAGCATTTCACGAATAGTACGTCCACGGGATATACGTGCAACGAACATAGCCATTACTGGGCCATAACCTAAAAACCAGCCCCAAAAGAATTCAGGCCCCGAGTCTAGCGACGGTTTATCGGCACGAAATGAAGCCATAGGAATAAAGTGTGCGAAATACAAACCAAAGG
>NZ_PNDH01000016.1:0-121613 GCF_005887175.1 Pseudoalteromonas sp. S1612
AAACTGATTCGCGCTGCACGCGCTGCGACACCGATTACAACTCCTTCCTAAACTCACCGGAAGGGTCTTAAATTCATCGACCCTCGAACCTCGAACCTCGAACCTCGAACCTCGAACCTCGAACCTCGAACCTCGAACCTTGAACCTCGAACCGATCTATATAATATTTTTACCCTGCTCCGGATCGCGCGATTCATCGGCTTGCTCGCGAATATCATCCGTATCACTGCTTACATCATCAATACTGTGTTCATGCTCTGTGTTTTTATGTTTTTGAGTATCAGTTTGCTTTGCTGCTGCAGTTTTAGCTTCGCTTGCTGTGGGGTAAATGTCTTCACCTTGGCTATTGAGCAATACACGTTCTCTGGCATCGTCAGGCATACTTATATTATGTTGCGTAAAACTGTTAATTAACTCTCGCATTAGCTGTGAGGCTACTTTAACAATGCTGTATTGTTCGCCGTTGACCCAAAAGTAAACAGTAAAATTGATAGTGGCTGAGCCTAAGTTATCAACCAATACTTGGGGAGGTGGATCGCTAAGCACAGAGTTTTGATTTTTTATAACGCTAATAGCAAGACTTTGTGCGCCGCGAATGTCATTATCGTAGCCAATACCAATTGAGAAATGACCGCGCATTTTTGGATTAGCGGTTAAGTTTTTAATGGTATTTTTATACACAGTCGCATTGGGTATTTGAATATGATTGCCATCGTAGTCAACTAAAGTGGTTGCTCTTGCAGTTACTTTTTTAACAATGCCTATTCTACCATCGACTTCTATTACATCATCAATTTTAAATGGACGTTGTACACTCAAAAGTAAACTGGCAATAAAGTTCTCAGCAATATCCCGAAAGGCAAACCCTAAAATAAGCCCTATTAACCCAGTGCCACTCATAATAGCGACCGCGAATTCAGTCAAGCCAGCCAAACGTAAAAATAGGTAAAACCCGAGTAAAATAATTAAGGTACTAATGCCACGCCTAGCAACTAGGTGTACTAATTTACTGTTGGTCATGTAAGTAACGGGCTTTATTAACAAGCGTGATAATGGGGTGGCGATTAAATAACTAATCACCAAAATAATAATCCCTAAAAACAAAGTGGGCAGTAATTGCACGAATGAGTGTAGTAATTGCACGCTTTGCTCTTTTAAAAAGCCCCATGAAACCGAGTTTGGCTGAACGGTGTCGATTGCGGGAATAGATGCGTTATTAGCGAGTGTTGCAATTAAAGCGCTGAGCATAGGAGCCATCCGTGTTAGGTTGAGTTAATTAGGGTCTGTGTAAAACAATAGCAGCAAGTCTAGGGTCTGTTGAACCTTTGCGGATTAATATTTGTTCAAACTAGGGGCAATTTAATCGCGGCGCGAGGTTTGTAACCTAGTGGGCTAAGTAAAAACCGAGCAACAAAGAGTTAATTGCCCCTAGGCAGAACCCTTCGGGCAGCGCCTGTTTGGCATTAATGCGGCGTTATCGCCTATTTATGGGGAATAACCACACCACATAGGCGATGCCTTGCCTTAATACCAAACAGGCTGCTGCAAATTTAACCTTGAAAGGTCAACAGACCCTAATACCAAGGGGTATTTGTTTGGCAAACATCTTGCAATTAATTGGGAAAAGGGAGTTAGCTATGAGTGACTTTAAGCGTGGCCAAAGAGCCAAGCAGCCTAACCACATCCCTCTACGTGGCTGGTGGGATATTGCAAAGCGAATTATAAAACAAATGAGCCGTGATAATTTATCCTTGGTGGCAGCAGGCGTGGCCTTTTATGCACTTCTTGCTATTTTTCCTGCCATTGCGGCGTTGGTGTCTGTGTATGCTTATTTTGCTTCACCGAACGATATTAGTGCGTATTTAAGTCAATTTATGGCGTTATTGCCGCAAAGTACCCAAGAGATTATTTTATCTCAGGTTTCAAGCCTTGCGCAAAAGTCTCAAACCAGTTTAAGTCTTAGCGCACTGGGCACCTTACTGCTCACTATTTGGAGTAGCTCTAAGGGCAGCCAAGCTTTGATCACCGCGTGTAATATTAGTTATCACGAATACGAAAAGCGTTCATTTTTTAAGGCGCAACTTGTACGTTTATTATTTTCAGTGGGCGCGATTGTGGTGGCGGTTATAGCATTGGTAATTATAGGTATATTACCGTTAGCACTTAACCTGTTAGGAATAAAAGAGAGTATTGATTTTTTAATCATGCTTATCTCATGGCCATTACTGGCACTAACCTTTAACTTTGCATTGTTAATTTTATATCGTTACGCGCCTCACAGAAAAGCAGCAAAGTGGCGCTGGGTTACCGTAGGCTCATTCACTGCCACAGTATTATGGATTGTGGCATCTTTTGGCTTTTCCTTTTATGTATCTCATTTTGCCAGTTACAACGAAACATATGGCTCTTTAGGCGGGGTGGTTATTATGCTTATGTGGCTATTTATTAGCGCGTATATCATTATTTTAGGAGCTACAATCAATGCTGCGTTAGAGCAGCAAACAGCGCAAGACAGCACTATTGGACCAGATAAAAAAAGAGGGCAGCGAGGCGCATATGTTGCCGACCACCTCGATATTAAATAACTCTATTACTTTTATCAGAGCTTAATTACTTGGTTCGTTGTTATCAGCTGCATAAACGAGGTTTTGTGCAGCGGCTTTGAAAACAAATAGCCTTGACCATAATCACAACCTGCCTCAAGTAATAAATCCATTTGTAATTTTGTTTCTATGCCTTCGGCAATTACTTTTAAACCAAGCTGATGAGCCATCATAATAATTGCTTCACATAAGGCCAGCTCTTGGCTGTTTTTTTGAATATTATCAACAAAGCGTTTATCGATTTTTAGGTAGTCGGTATCCATTTCTTGTAAGTAAGCAAGCGATGAGTAACCCGTACCAAAATCATCGAGTGCTAATTGCATCCCTGATTTAACCAAGGCTTTTAGGCGGCTTTGGGTCAGCTCTTCAGGGTTAACCATCAAGCCTTCAGTAATTTCTGCCACAATACTCGATGCAGGTAAATTTGCTGTCTCAAGCATGCCATACCAATCGTCTATACCACTGTCTGTGGTTGCGAGCTGCACCGGCGATACGTTAATACTAATTTGAAATTCATCTTGAATGTGTTTTTTAATATCATTAAGTGTTTGCAGTGCTTCAGTAAATACAAATTGACCGAGCGCATTTATTTGTCTGGTTTCTTCAGCTAAGGGAATAAAGTCAGCGGGGCTGATCAGCCCTTTTTCTGGGTGTTGCCATCGAATAAGCCCTTCAGCTTTATGAACGTGTAAATCATCAAGGGATACAATAGGCTGATAATATAACTCAAATTGCTCTAGCTCTATGGCTGAGCGAAGCTCTTTGAGCAACTGCATTCTTGCATTTGCATCTTCACGCATATCATGTGAGAAAAATTCAAAGTCATTTCGGCCGCTATTTTTTGCCTTATACATAGCTTGGTCAGCAGCTTTAAGCAGTTGCTCTGGGTTTTGGCCATCATCTGGCGCGCAGGCAATACCAATACTGGCACTGATATACACTTTTTCATCTTCAATAAAAATAGTCGAAGCAAGGCTAAGTAGCAGTGATTTTGCTATTTGTTTGATATTATCGCTACCGCGTAAGTCACTAAATACAATAACAAATTCATCGCCACCAATACGGGCTACAAAGTCAGCCTCTTTGGCTGTTTGCACAATTCGCTCAGATACTAATTTAAGTAATCTATCGCCATAATGATGGCCTAACGTATCATTAATATCTTTAAAGTGATCAATATCTAACAGCATAATGACCAGTTTTTGGTCGTGGTTGTTTACGCTCGTAAATCGTTTGTTCAACCGCTCTTTTAGTTCTAGTCGATTAGGTAAGTCGGTTAAATGATCAAAATGAGCTTGTCGCCAAATTAGCTCGTCAGCTTGTTTTTTCTCGGTTAGATCAGTAAAAATAGCAATACGGCTAGTTGGGGCTTTATTTTTATCGTAAATAGTATCTATGGTTAACCATTCAACATACAGCTCGCCATTTTTACGACGATTGGTTATTTCACCTTGCCAGCGGCCAGTTTTATTTATTGACTGCCACATGTAATCATAAAACTCTTTATCGTGTTTACCCGATGATAAAATACCCACCGTTTTATTGAGTACTTCTTTTCGAGAATACAAAGTTGTTTCACAAAATGCAGGGTTCACATCATAAATAACGCCATTTTCATCTGTGATTGCCATACCTTCACTGCTGTTGTTGTAAACTAATGACGCTAAATGCAAAGACTCTTGATTCTGCTTTCGTTGCGTGATGTTACTAATAACAATTATAAACTCATCCACTTTTTTCATTGGGCTGATTTTAGCTTCAAAGAACTGCTCGTTTTGTTTATGTTCAAGCTCAACAGTGACAGGAGCGCTCAGGGTTGTTAAGTACTCTTCTACTTGTTTTAAATTAGCACTAGAGAATAAGCATGATAACTTTTTAGGCGGTGTTGAATGGCTATAATTTAACGATTTAATACGTCCACCGGTATCAAGTATATTGCCATTGGCATCTACACGTAAAAAAGCATCGGGTAGCGCATTAAGCAAGCTATTAAGCTCGTCATGTTTATGTTTAAGGCATGCTTCAGCTGTTAAGCGAGTTTCGGCCATATATTTAAAACGATGATAGAGTCTATTTAGCTCAGGACTATTGGGCTGCTCGTCGTCATGAGGCATGTTACCGGCTGCTAAGCGGTTAACGGCCTGCGTTAAACTTTTAATCGGGTTTAAGATGCTTTTATTAACTAATCGTCTAGCCAATACGGCTAAAAGCAAAATGGTAATTAAAAATCCCAAAACCATTTTTACAAAGTTAATATCTATTTGCTCAAGTGTTTCATCTATTGGTTGAGTAATATAAATAGAGAGCTTATTGTTATTGCCATCACGATAGAGTGTTGTTTGATGGAAAACTCTTCGGATACCATCTTTTCCTTTAAAAATAACACCAGCTTGCAAGTTATGCGCTAAATCGAACTTTTCCAATTTGTTGCCTAGTCTATCGGCTGAAAAAGGGTAGTTAGCTAAAATACTACCGTTAGAGTCAGTAATGACAGCTCTGATTTCTGTCGATAAATTTAAAGTATTAAGTGCCGAGCTCCACCAGTCTAAAGCGATTACGGTCACAATAACGCCTTCAATATCATTACTTTCATTTAAGATAGGGTAAGCAAAGTTAATACTTTGCGCTTTTAGGCTGCGATCGTGCTGGAAATGGCCAATACTGAACTCTTTACTGGCGATCGCGTTTTTAAAATAGGGACGGTCACTAATGTTAATATTAGTGTCGCTACTTTTTGAGGTACAAATTAGGTCACCATTTTTATTTACTATACCAATATTCGCGATATTACCATTGAGTGCCTTAACATCTAAAAAATACGCAGGACAAGTAGAGGGTAAAGATTGAATGTTTTTCTGTTTTTTTGCTAAAAACTCAGTAACTTTTTTGACATCATCAATCATGCTTTGTTGTTTGATAATTAGTTGCTCAGTGATGGTGCGCACTTTTGTCTCGTGCTCTTTAATGGCTGCGTCACGACTAAACCACAAGGTTACTAAAATAATAGCAGCAACAGGTATGCAAATTAGCATAAGAAGGCGGTAGAGTTGATGTTTTAATGATGAAGTAAAAATAGTCGTATCCAAATTAGTGCAAAGTAGAGTGACGCTTGATAATCCTACTATAAATAACCATTGAAGTACTAAGGTTATATCTAAGATTTTGCAATAAAATAGTGTTGCATATGATTGAAATATATTAATTTACGTATGAAAAACATGATGAAATAATAATTTAATCCCTTATATATTTACATAACATATTAGGCAAAAAATGAAAATAACCAAAGTTTTAACTGCTTATGCTACCCAAGATGGGGATGGCGTCAATATCCGTCGTATTCCAGGATTTGATGGTAAATATTTAGACCCATTTTTAATGATTGATGAGCTTAAATCTGATGATGAGAGTGACTATATTGGTGGTTTTCCTCCTCACCCTCATCGCGGTATCGAAACTTTTACCTATATTTTAAAAGGAGGATTTGAGCATAAAGATCAAATGGGTAACACAGAAGCAATTCGCGCCGGTGACGTGCAATGGATGAGCACCGGTAGTGGTGTTATGCACAGTGAAATGCCACTTGCTGATGCTGAACAAGGCTTACATGGCTTTCAAATTTGGCTCAATATGCCAAGCGCTGACAAAATGCGTGAGCCGCAATACCAGGATACCACAGAGCATCCAGCACCGAGTTTTACTAATCAGCAAGGTATTAGTCTTAAAGCGCTAGCAGGGACATGGCAATTTGAATCACAGCAATTGGCTTCAAGCTTACAAAACTTAGCTGCTAATGGTGCTATAGCCGATGTGGCTTTGCCTGCAGGTAAGGAGCTTTATCTACCAGCACTAAAACAGCAAAAAGTGATGATTTACATACACACTGGGTTATTAGAATCAGCGCAAGGTGAAGCCTTTGATGCAGGAAAATTACTTATTGTTGAGCCATCGAGTGATATTTGCATACGTGCCGAAAAAGCAGCAGGTGTTCTGATTTTAGCAGCTGATCCGCTTAATCAGCCAATTGCACATATGGGGCCGTTTGTAATGACCACTGAAGCTGAAATTCGCCAAGCGGTTAGCGATTATCAAAACGGTTATTTTGGCTCACTGTCGTGACGATTTAATGTAGGAGTGAATTTTAAGCGAGTAGTTTTAATAACCAACTGTATTTTTTTACCATGTTGGTGTCTCCCTTTGCCGACTCCACAACCGCGCCTGCGGTAAAAGCACTAAGGAGCCCCACTTTTGTTGCGGCAAAACGTTTGGCTCGATATTTTATTGCCGTAAGGTGCTGACGCTTTAGCTCAGATCGCATCACGACTTCTTTGTGTAGCTGTTGCACTCGAGCATTCGGTGAGTTGATCAAGTAATTGATTAACATAATTGTGTATGCCTTATAATTTAAGCAGCTGCTTTAGACTATTTAGCGTTTTAGTAAAGCCAATTTTTTTGCTTAGATAAACTGCGTTTCGCCACAGCCAAATTAAACATAAAATTTGTAGGCTGATCACTACAGTAATGCTCAGCCAAATCGAGCTAAATAAGTCAAAAGTCGCAAAGCCTACAATACCTAAGAACCCGACCCACAGTAACACCAAGCCACTGGCAAAACATCCAAGTAGGATAGTGATCAGTGCTAAGGATCTTAACGACAATTTCCATTCAGCTATAGCAAGCTGTTGCGTCAACTTTCCTTGTTGATGATAATCATCCTTGAGCTGTGCTGCATAATCAGCAAGCTTTGCAATATGATCTTGCCAGTCATCGGCATGTTTTGCCGATGACTGCGAATCTGTCGATTGTGATTCACTTGATGTTGAATGTAGGTTTTGCATTAGTATTACTTACGACGAAATAGTGCAGTAACTAACATACCAGCAGCAAATGCAAGACCAGCCGTTGCTAATGGGTTTTCTGATGCGAGTTGACGAGTCTTAGAAGTACATTCTTCTAATTTCTCGCGAGCTGCTAATTGTTTCTCATTAAGTGTTTCTGCTGAGCTGCTTGCTCCTTTACGAACGCCATTTTCAGCTACCGCTGCTTTACTCGATAATGCATCTACTGCGTCATGCGCAGCTGATGTTGCCTTATCTGTTAACGGGGCTTCAATCTCTTGTTTTGTATCAATAGGTGTTTTGCTCTTAGTTGCCGTAGCCATAATCAATCCTTAATAGTTTTTTAAAAGTAATTATTAAGGTGCAATGATTAAACCAGTTTTTAACTCATTGTTTTATATGGATTGTATTTTATTTACTAATTTTTAGTAGGTTTATAGCTGTAACTATTGCGACAACAGTTTGTAATTTTTACAAACCAAGGCGTTTTAATCATTCGAGGTTGATTTTTCCTATACATTTCGGGTCACGATTTAGTTGCACCTAGTTCGAATAAACAAAGCCCTACACACCCTAAATAAATTGTAATTATTCACTGTTTATTCATTAAGCAAATAATGCCAGCTAGCTAATAAAAAAAACGATAAAAAATTTTTTACTGGCTGATCAGATTTTTTACTAAACAATTCAACCGCTTTAATCTGAGCCTTATTTTTTCAGGCTTCGCGGGGTGCTAAAGCTGGGTGACTTACTTGACAAAAAGGCTTGTCAAGCCCTAAACTGGAGCACTGTGGTAAAAAGTGGTGTTTAGTGGATCAAACTGGATCGGGTTAATCAAAAAGTTGATTAAAATAATTTTACAATAGGCTTTTTATGTTTCGTGGCGCAAGTTCACTGAGTTTGGATGATAAAGGACGTTTTGCGGTACCAACAAAGTACCGAGACACGCTATTGTCTGAAGATCAGGGAACGGTTATTTGCACAGTTGCACTCAATGAGCCTTGCCTTTGGTTATACCCCCTTGCTGAATGGTTAGAAATAGAAAGCCGTTTAGCAAAAATATCTAATATGAATCCCAGAGCGCGACGTATGCAACGTATGTTGTTAGGTAATGCGACAGAGTATCAGCTTGATAAAAACGGTCGAATTTTGCTGGCGCCTTCTTTGCGCTCACATGCAGAACTTGGCAAAAAAATTATGCTGGTGGGCTTAATGAATAAATTTGAGATTTGGGATGAGGCGCGTTGGAACGAACAAATGCGCCAAGACACTGAGCTTGAAAGGCTTGGTGAATTTGAACCGAATGACGATTTAGATAACTTTACCCTCTAGCAGCAAAACAAAAAGGCAAAAAATAGCTAATGACAGCGCAATTTGAACACGTATCCGTATTAATGGAAGAAACCATAGATGCACTTGCAATTAAGCCAGACGGCATTTATGTGGATGGCACCTTTGGACGTGGCGGACATTCAGGGCAAATATTAGCGCGCTTGGGCGACGCTGGTCGCTTGCAGGCTATTGATCAGGATCCACAAGCTATAAAGTCAGCAGAAAAGTTTGCCGATGATTCACGTTTTTCGATTGCTCACTCACGGTTCTCAAAGTTATACGAAGTTGCTGAGCAAAACGATCTAATTGGTAAAGTTGATGGCATTTTACTTGATATTGGTGTGTCGTCACCGCAGTTAGATGATGCCGCTCGTGGCTTTAGTTTTATGAAAGACGGCCCGCTTGATATGCGAATGGATCCAAGCACAGGCCGTAGCGCTGCGCAGTGGTTAGCTGAAGCGGAACTAGATGACATTACCCATGTGATCAAAAAGCTAGGTGAAGAAAAGTTTGGTAAGCGCATTGCGCACAAGATATTGGAAGTGCGTGAACATACGCCAATTACTACCACTAAACAGCTCGCAGATTTAGTTGATGAAGCAGTACCCGTTAAAGATAAGTTTAAACATCCTGCAACGCGCACGTTTCAGGCAATTCGTATTTATATCAATAGCGAGTTAGAGGAAATTCAAACCGCACTACAAGCGGCGATTAAAGTTCTTAAGCCGGGTGGTCGCTTAGTTGTTATTTCTTTTCACTCTTTAGAAGATCGCATTGTAAAACAATTTATTAAAAAACAGAGTAAGGGAGAAGCGATACCCAGAGGTCTGCCTTTAACCGACGCACAAATAAATAAAAACCTGACGTTAAAAGCAGTGGGTAAAGCTATTAAACCAAGTGCTGATGAAGTGGCTCGCAATCCACGCTCTCGTAGCTCAGTACTAAGGATTGCACAGAGGTTGGGATGAGTAAAAAAGCGAGTTATCGCCAACCCAATCTATTTATTGAAATAATTAAAGGCCTAGGTGCGAACAAGATCACCTTGGCCTTGTTGGTTGTGATATTCGCGTCAAGTTTGAGCGTGGTGCAGGTAACTCATTTATCTCGTGCGCAATTAATTGAGCAAGATTCGTTACTGCAAGAGCGTGATGAATTGGATTTAGAGTGGCGTTATTTTTTAGTGGAAGAAGAATTTTATTCGCAACATGCACGCATTGAAGAAGTGGCAACGTCACAATTAGAAATGAAGCGGCCAACCAGCCAAGATGAGCAGGTAATTATATTACAATGAGAACGCGAGGCAAAAAACCAGTCAACAACCTAATCGCATGGCGCTTTATTTTAGTGTGTGCGGTGATTTTTTTAGTGTTTGTGACTTTGGTATCGCGCGCCGCATATTTGCAAGTAATTGAACCCGATAAGGCTCGCTCCGAAAGTGACAAGCGTACAGTACGTGTTGAAAAATTGCATGTGCAACGCGGTATGATCTTCGATCGTAACGGTAAAGAGTTAGCTGTTAGTGTGCCTGTAGTCAGTGTGTATGCAGATCCTAAAGCTTTGCATAAATCACTGGTGAGCAAAGTGCTCAGACAAGCCCGTAAAAATGGTGAAGATCAGCAAACTCTGCGTGAAAATGTCGCTGAGCTAAACAAGCGTACCGCCCTGTATTATAAAAACGATTTGCGCTGGCGTGAACTAGCCGATGTACTGCGCATTGAACCGAGCAAAATTAATACCCGACTACTTGATGATCCTACTCGTCGCTTTGTTTACTTAAAACGCCAAGTTACTCCGGCTGTTGCTAATTATATTGGCGATTTACGCCTACCAGGTATTCATTTATTAGATGAATCAAAACGCTATTACCCTGCCGGTGAGGTCAGTGCGCATATCATTGGTTTTACTAATATCGATGGCAAAGGCATTGAAGGCATAGAAAAGCTTTACGAAAATGCACTCACAGGTGAAGAAGGCCGACGTACGATTCGAAAAGATGCTCAAGGACGTGAAGTTGAAGTGCTTGATGAGCGCGAGCGAGTGGAGCCTGAGAGTATTCAACTGAGTATTGATCAGCGTATTCAGGCGATTGCCTACAAAGCGGTTAAATCAGCGGTATTAACTTACAAGGCCACTTCAGGTTCAGCCATGGTGGTTGATGTTAAAACTGGTGAAGTTTTGGCTATGGTAAATAGTCCTTCATTTAATCCTAACAATTTAAGCGGTGCGGCTCCTCATAAGCGTCGTAACCGTGCAATTACCGATTTGTTTGAACCCGGCTCAACCGTTAAGCCTCTAGCCATTTTAGCTGGATTAGACTACGGCACAATCCAACCGGATGACAAAGTTGATACCTACCCAGGCTGGATGCGTTTAGGGGGCAGCTTAGTACAAGATACCCGTAATCATGGTGAAATGACGCTGCGCGAAATTTTAAAGTACTCCAGTAATATGGGCGTAACGAAAATAAGCCAAACCGTACCCAAAGACTATTTTGTAGGTCTTTACCAAAAGGTGGGTTTTGGTAGTGATAGTGGTACCGGCATGGTCGGGGAAAGTAGTGGTTTATTTTACCCAAATCGTCGTTGGTCAGATCACGAAATTGCCGCACTTTCGTTTGGTTACAATATTGCCGTGAGTACCGCGCAAATGGCTCGTTTTTACGCCATGTTAGGCGCGGGTGGGGTGAACCGCCCACTCACTGTACTAAAGCAAGACTCTATACCTGAAGGTGAACGTGTTTTTCAGCAACAAGATGTTGAAGCTGTAGTTCATATGATGGAAAGCGTATTTGAAGAAGGTGGTACCGCACGCCGTATTAAAGTTGATGGCTACCGTGCAGCTGGTAAAACGGGTACTTCTAAAAAGGCCGCTGCAGGTGGTTATGGTGACGAATATGTAGGTTATTTTGCGGGCATTGCCCCTGCGAGTAATCCGCGATTAGCCGTTGTGGTATTGATCAACGAGCCCGGTGGAGATGTTTATTACGGTGGCGCAACGGCAGGTCCGGCGTTTGCAGAAATAATCTCTAATTCATTAAGAATTTTAAACGTTGCCCCAGATAAAGACTCGGTGGCATACGTGAAGGGCAAAGATGATGGTGCGTGATTTACACACAATTTTAAAATATTTAGAAATAGATGCAGCACGTTTAATGGTAAACGAGTTGCGTTTAGACAGCCGCGATGTAAAACCTGGTGATGTGTTTGTGGCAATAAAAGGTCATCAGCTTGATGGCGGACAGTTTATTGATAAAGCAATTGAGAATGGTGCCAGTGCAATTATTGCCGACAGACTGTGTGAGTTTGAAAGTGATTTTGAGCCGCTTTATTTAGTCTCAGAATTAAATAAAAAATTGCCTGTTTTAGCGAGTAAATTTTACCAGCAACCGAGCCTAGAGTTAGACTTAATTGGTGTAACAGGTACTAATGGTAAGTCGACTACTACCGCAATGATTGCTCATTTAGCACAGTTTTGTCATACCCAAGCCGCAATTATAGGCACGCTCGGTTATGGCCATCCAGATAATTTAACACCGCTACAAAACACCACACCATCAACGGTTGATTTACAGCATATTTTAAGTGACTTAAAAGAGCAGCAACATCGCTTAGTAGCGATGGAAGTATCATCGCATGGTCTAGTGCAGCACCGTGTTGATCAGTGCCATTTCAAAGCGGCGGTATTTACTAACCTATCTCGCGATCATCTAGATTATCATGGTGACATGGATAGTTACGGTGATGCCAAATTGATGCTGTTTCGTGATTTTGATGCTGCCAATGTCATTCTTAACCAAGATGACGGACAAGCAGAGCAGTGGATTGAAAAATATAGCTTTAGTAAACTAATTTGTTATGGCCGTAAAAACTTAGCCCCTAAAAACGCTCAGTTTGTGTATTTTTCTGATGTTAGCTATTCAGCAACCGGTATTTCGGCGCAATTAACTACAAGTTGGGGTGATATTGCCATAAAATCACCGTTATATGGTGAATTTAATCTATACAATTTAACCGCTGCTTTAGCCACATTATTAGCGCTAGGTTACCCATTAACGCAATTAGTGGCAGGGTGTGAGTATTTGCAACCTGTAGCAGGCAGAATGCAAGCATTTACAGCGCCAAATATGCCTACTTGCGTGGTTGATTATGCACATACGCCTGATGCACTCGCACTAGCGTTACAAGCGCTGCAACAACATGTTCCAGGTGGAGTGAGTTGTGTATTTGGTTGCGGCGGCGACAGAGATAAAGGTAAACGTGTACTAATGGCACAAGCCGCTGAGCAGTTTGCAGACAAAGTGATCATTACCAGTGATAACCCGCGCTCAGAAGATCCCAATGAAATTATTAATGATGTAGCGGCAGGGTTAACACACCCACAAAACGCCCATTTAGAGGCCGACCGTGGTGCTGCAATACAATTTGCTATAGATAACGCAAAAGCCGGTGAGGTTATTTTAATTGCCGGTAAAGGGCATGAAGACTATCAAATTATAGGTAACAAACGCATTGATTTTTGCGACCGCCAATTTGTACAACAACAATTAAAACAAGCAGTAAGAGGGTCTCAAGCATGATCCCAATGGATTTTGATTGGCTAGCTAATGTGCTAGCAACTGATTATCAAGGTGATAATCGTCAAATAATAAATATAAACACCGATACCCGTACTTTATGTGATGGTGAAGTGTTTTTGGCACTTAAAGGCCCTAACTTTGATGGTCATAAGTTTATTGAGCAAGCAAAACAAAAAGGTGCTATTGGAGTCATTGTTGATCACGCTGTTGATACCGACATTGCTCAATTTGTAGTTGCCGATACCCGTATTGCATTAGGCACGATTGGAACAGCGGTTATGGCGCAAGTTGCACCTAAAACTATCGCTATTACTGGCAGTGTAGGTAAAACCACAGTAAAAGAAATGTGTGCTGCTATCTTATCAAGTAAAGGTGATGTTTTAGCGACTAAAGGCAACTTTAATAATGATATTGGCGTGCCTCTTACCTTATTGAGATTAGAGCCACAGCATCGTTATGCGGTTATTGAACTCGGTGCTAACCACATTGGTGAAATTGCCTACACTACCGCCATGACTAAACCAGATGTTGCCGTGGTATGTAATGTTGCCGCGGCGCATTTAGAAGGTTTTGGTAGCCTGCAAGGGGTGGCACAAGCCAAAGGCGAAATTTACGATGGTTTAAAAGACGATGGCATTGCCATTGTTAATTGCGATAGCGAGTTTAGTCAGTATTGGCTTGATAAGTTAGCAACGCGCAATATTAAATGCTTTTCTAGCAGTGAAAAGCTGGATATTTGGGCTGAGGACATCAGCCTAGATGCACAAGCTCGAGCAAGCTTTATGTTATGTACCAAACAACACAGAGTACCGGTAACGTTAGCATTGCCAGGCAAGCATAATATTAGCAACGCGCTTATTGCTGCGGCATTAACCAGTGAGTTTGACGTGTCGCTTGAAGAAATTGCCAGCGCCCTAGCGACCATGGGGGAAGTTAAAGGGCGGGTTAACCTGATTGAAGCTAGTGATTCACTCACCATTATTGATGATACTTATAATGCCAACGTTAAATCGGTAAAAGCGGCGATTGATTTACTTAGCGATATTCAAGGTCATCGTATTTTGGCTCTCGGTGATATGGGGGAGCTTGGTGAAGATGCTCGTAAGTATCATCAAGAAGTGGGCGAATATGCATTAGCGCAAGGCATTGATGAGCTATTTACACTCGGTGTATTAAGTAAGTCAGCAAGTGATGTATTTGAGCTGCCTAATCGTCACTTTTCAAATCGTGAGCAAATGCTGCAGCAAATTCAAAACAGTATTAACAAAGTAAATAAAAAAATTACCCTTGTCGTGAAAGGATCACGCAGTTCTCGCATGGAGCTTTTAGTAACTGATTTAGTTAATGGCCAGCAACAAGCCATCAATGGAGTATCATAATGTTAGTTTGGCTGGCTGAGTATTTAACTCAATATTATAGTGGCTTTAATGTTTTTTCGTATTTAACTCTTCGTGCCATTTTAGGTATTTTGACCGCGTTAATTATGTCGCTTTATTTGGGGCCAAAGTTAATTCGTGGTTTACAGCGCATGCAAATTGGGCAAACAGTACGTGATGATGGTCCGCAATCACACTTGTCTAAATCGGGTACACCGACCATGGGTGGCTTACTTATTTTAGCGGCAATATTCACCAGCACTTTATTGTGGGCTGATTTGTCTAATAAATACGTATGGGCCACATTGTTTGTGATTGGCTCATTGGGGATTGTTGGCTTTATTGACGATTACCGCAAAGTGATCCGCAAAGATCCTAAAGGACTGATTGCTAAGTGGAAGTATTTTTGGCAATCAGTTATTGCATTGGTTGTAGCTACTGCACTTTATATGACCAGTACCCAAGCGACAGAAACATCTCTTGTTGTGCCATTTTTTAAAGATGTACTTCCACAGCTAGGGCTGTTTTATATCGTAATCACGTATTTTGCATTAGTGGGCACCTCAAACGCGGTAAACTTAACCGACGGACTAGATGGCTTAGCTATTGTGCCAACAATTTTAGTGGCTGCAGCGCTGGCTATTATTGCTTATTTAACCGGTAATATTAACTTTTCAGCTTATTTACATATTCCGCATTTGCCACTTGCCAGTGAATTGGTAGTGGTGTGTACCGCTATTGTGGGTGCAGGGTTAGGCTTTTTATGGTTTAACACCTACCCAGCACAAGTGTTTATGGGCGATGTAGGCTCGTTAGCTCTAGGTGGTGCATTAGGTATTATTGCTGTGCTGGTTCGCCAAGAGTTATTACTTATTATTATGGGGGGCGTGTTTGTAATGGAAGCGCTGTCGGTAATTTTACAAGTTGGCTCTTATAAATTACGCGGCCAACGTATTTTTAAAATGGCGCCGATTCACCACCATTATGAACTTAAAGGATGGCCAGAGCCACGCGTTATTGTGCGCTTTTGGATAATTTCTATTGTGCTGGTGCTCGCTGGCCTTGCGACATTAAAGATCCGATAAATGCAGTATTTAAACGAGATAAAAAATAAACAAATAACAGTGCTCGGGCTCGGTGTAACCGGCCTGGGCATTGTGCGCTTTTTATTATCTCAAGGAGTACAGCCCAATGTAGTCGATAGCCGAGAAAATCCTCCCGGTGTTGATTGGCTCAAGCAACATGCCGCTAATCTAAATACTCACTTTGGTGATTTAAATAACGCGGCGCTCAGTGCTTGCGATATGATCATTATTAGTCCTGGGCTAAGTTTAAAAACCCCTGCGGTTGCACAGGCAATGAATGCAGGTGTAGAAATAATTGGTGATGTTGAGTTATTTGCCCGCATTAACACTAAACCAGTTGTTGCGGTAACAGGTTCAAACGGTAAATCAACGGTAGTAACCCTTGCTTACGAAGTATTAAAAACCGCAGGTTATAAAGTAGCACTGGGCGGCAATATTGGCACAGCTGTACTGGATTTACTTGACGGTGATTTTGATGTGTTTGTATTGGAGCTGTCGAGTTTTCAGCTTGATACCACTGACAGCTTAAAAGCCAGCAGTGCAACTGTGCTTAATATTTCAGAAGATCATCTCGATCGCTATGATAGCTATCAAGCTTATATAGATTCAAAGTTAAGTATTTATAACGGCGCTGAACTTTTAGTTATTAATGCTGACGATAGACAAACCCACCCAGTGAGTCGCACGTTAGCACCACAAGTTAGTTTTGGAGAAACACAAGGTGATTACCACTTAGCACAGCATAATAACGAAGCGTACTTTATGGTAAAGGGCGAAGCTTATTTACCAGTCAGTACTTTAGCTGTTGTTGGTAAGCATAACTATTTAAACACATTGGCAGTAATGGCGTTACTCAGTCCGTTTGAAATAACTAAAGCGCATTATAAAACTGCATTATCTCAATTTAATGGATTGGCACATCGTTGTCAGTTTGTGGGTGAGCTTAATAGCGTTAAGTATTTCAATGACTCTAAAGCCACTAATGTAGGCGCAACAATAGCGGCCATTGATAGTTTAGCGGGTAAGCAACAAAACTTAGTGGTTATTGCTGGTGGCGATGCAAAAGGCGCTGATTTAGAGGCACTTAAACCTTATGTTGAGCAACACGTTAAAGCCCTCATTTGCTTTGGTAAAGATGCAAAAGAGTTAGTGGCACTAACTGCTAAAGGTCATTTAACCACTAACATGTCTGAAGCTGTGGCGCTTGCTAAACAATTAAGTACGTCAGGCGATACGGTTTTATTAGCCCCAGCCTGCGCCAGTATAGATATGTACAACAACTATATGCAGCGCGGCGATGATTTTGTGCATTGTGTATTGCAGGAGCTGCCATGATAGCTTTTGCGGATATTAAAGAGGCATTTACTCCTAAACCTTCGGCGCAGCTTTATGATGTGCCGCTCCTTTATTGCATGCTAATGCTAATAGGGGTGGGCTTTGTGATGGTAACTAGTGCTTCAATGCCGACGGCCGATAGGCTGTTTGGCAACATTTATCATTTTACTATCCGCCACGGTATTTTTTTAGGGCTCTCGTTTTGTTTATTTTGCATAAGTACTCAAGTACCTATGTCGTGGTGGAAAAAAGCTAACCCCTACTTATTACTAATCGGCTTGGTGTTGTTATTGGTGGTGCTAATTGTGGGGCGAGAAGTGAATGGTTCTACCCGTTGGATACCTATAGGACCGTTTAATATTCAAGCCTCCGAGCTCGCTAAGTTATTCTTTTTTAGTTATATCGCTGGCTATTTAGTGCGTAAGCGCAGTGAAGTACAAGAAAACATAAAAGGCTTTGCTAAACCCATAGCGGTATTTGCCGTTTATGCGGCACTTATTTTAATGCAGCCCGATTTAGGAACCGTGGTGGTGATGTTTGTTACTACGGTTGGTTTATTGTTTTTAGCTGGTGCTAAGCTTTGGCAATTTTTTGCACTTATTTTAACCGGTATTGCGCTGGTGGTTGGGTTGATTGTGTTTGAGCCCTATCGTATGGCGCGTGTGGTGGGTTTTTTAGAGCCTTGGGACGATCCTTTTGGTAAAGGTTATCAATTAGTGCAATCACTGATGGCTTATAGCCAAGGTGATTGGTTTGGCCAAGGCTTAGGTAATAGCGTACAAAAATTACAATATTTACCGGAAGCACACACCGATTTTATTTTTGCCGTGATTGCTGAAGAACTCGGTTTTATGGGCGTATTGAGTATTTTAATGGTATTAGGAACATTAGTATTTAGAGCGCTACTAATTGGCCAAAATGCGCTTAAAAACGGTAAAGAATATGAAGGCTATTTAGCTTTAGCTATCGGTATTTGGTTTGCATTTCAAACTATGGTTAATGTAGGCGCCAGTGCCGGTATATTACCAACCAAAGGACTAACCCTACCGTTTATTTCCTATGGTGGCTCAAGTTTATTAATGATGACCATAGCCACTGGTATTTTATTACGGGTAGATTTTGAAACGAAGATGGCAACTAAACAGGCCACGTCGGGGGGAGCTAAACGATGAGTAAAAAAATAGTCGTTGTAGCAGGGGGCACAGGTGGACATATTTTCCCGGGGATTGCGGTTGCTGATTATCTCAAACAGCAAGGTTGGCAAGTTAGCTGGATAGGCACTCCTGATAGAATGGAAGCCAGTGTCGTGCCCAAGCACAACATAGAAATTGATTTTATTGATGTAAAAGGCGTGCGAGGTAATGGTTTAAAACGCCTCATTAAAGCGCCATTCATGGTTATTAATGCAATATTGCAGGCGCGTAAAGTATTAAAACAACAACGCCCTGACGTTGTTTTAGCTATGGGCGGCTACGTGACAGGCCCTACGGGTATTGCGGCAAAAAGTCTCGGTATCCCTTTGGTAATTCATGAGCAAAACGCCGTAGCTGGTATGAGCAATAAATGGCTAGCGAAATTTGCGAATCGCGTATTAGCTGCATTTCCAAGTGCTTTTGCCAGTGGTAAAGCTGAGCTGGTGGGTAACCCTGTGCGTCAGAGTGTAGTTGATATACCTAAGCGGGAAATATCAAGTCCAATCAATATGCTTGTAGTGGGTGGCTCACTAGGTGCGCAAGTACTTAACCAAACACTGCCTGAAGCATTTAAGCGCTTAAATGATACCTGTGCCATTAATGTTTGGCACCAAACTGGTAAAGGCCATTTTGCTAGTGTGAGCGAAAGTTACCAGCAGCAACAAATGGGCGATGAACAAGTAACTGTTGCTGAATTTATTGATGATATGGATACCGCTTATAGCTGGGCCGATATTGTAATTTGTCGCGCCGGAGCGCTAACGGTTAGTGAAATTGCTGCAGCAGGTAAAATGGCGGTATTTGTACCGTTTCCACATGCGGTTGATGATCACCAAACAGCAAATGCACAGTATTTAGTAATGGCAGAAGGGGCATTATTAATGCCACAGGGGCAATTTAATCAGCGCAGCATTGTTGAACTTTTAAGTCCCTATTTAGCCGAACCTTTATTAATAACTAAAATGGCTGCTAAAGCAAAGCAGCAGGCTATTTTAGATGCCACAGCCAGCGTCGCTATGCACTGTGAGCAAGTAACAAATAAGAGAATATAAGTGAAACAGACATTAGCAAAAGAAAAATATACACGCCCTGCGATGCGCCGCATTGAAACTATTCACTTTGTAGGAATAGGTGGTGCAGGTATGGGCGGTATTGCAGAAGTATTGGCTTTTGAAGGTTACCGTATTACCGGCTCGGATATAGCGCATAGCGCCATGACCGAGCGTTTAATTCAAGCGGGCGCTGAAGTATTTATTGGCCATCATGAAAATAATGTAAAAGACGCTAATGTGGTGGTGGTTTCAAGTGCAATTGATAAAACAAACCCTGAAATTCAAGCCGCGCAAGCTGCGCGTATTCCGGTGGTTCGCCGTGCAGAAATGTTAGCTGAGCTGATGCGTTTTCGTCATGGTATTGCCATTGCCGGTACCCATGGTAAAACCACAACAACTAGTTTAATTGCCAGCATTTATGCACAAGCAGGGCTCGATCCAACCTTTATTATTGGCGGTTTATTAAATAGTGCTGGCAGCAATGCTAAAGTAGGCAAAAGCGACTTTTTAATCGCTGAAGCGGATGAAAGCGATGCTTCATTTTTGCATTTACAGCCAATGGTATCGGTGATCACTAATATTGAAGAAGATCACATGGAAACTTACGGCGGCAGCTTAGAAAAAATGAAAGATACTTATGTTGAATTCATTCATAACCTGCCGTTTTACGGGCTAGCTGTAGTGTGTATAGATTCAGACGTTGCCGCAGAATTAATACCTCGCTTTGGTCGTCCGGTGATCACTTATGGTGAATCGCAAGATGCTGACTATCGAATGAGTGAATTTAGCCAAACAGCCAATACATGCCAATTTACTGTTACTAATAAACAAGGCGAGAGTTTAACCGCCAAGTTAAATATGCCAGGTAAACACAATGCCCTAAATGCAACTGCAGCGATTGCGGTGGCAAAAGATCAAAACATAGCTAATCATGCAATTTTAGCGGCATTAGATACTTTTGAAGGCATTGGCCGTCGTTTTCAGCATTATGGTGAATTTGAAAACGAATGCGGTAATGTGATGTTAGTAGATGACTATGGTCATCACCCATCAGAAGTGGCAGCTACCATCACCGCAGCGCGAGAAGGCTGGCCTGATAAGCGTTTAGTGATGGTTTATCAGCCGCATCGCTATACCCGTACTCGCGATTTATACGAAGATTTTGTGAAAGTACTCGCTGAGGTTGATCAGTTGCTATTGCTTGATGTTTACAGCGCAGGCGAAGAGCCGATTGTGGGCGCTGATAGTAAGAGTTTATGCCGCAGTTTACGCCAGCGTGGCAAAGAGCCATTGCATGTGGCTTCAAGCTCAGAGCTTGCAGGTGTACTTGCTAACTGCCTACAAAATAATGACTTAGTACTTACGCAAGGCGCAGGTAACATAGGTCAGTTAGTTAAAAACTTAGCAGCAACAAATATGTCGATAGAAAAATTAAAGCAAGGTGAAGTATGACACAGGTAAGTTCCCAGTTCGGTAAAGTAGCGGTGCTGCTAGGTGGAAACTCAGCAGAGCGCGACGTGTCATTAAAATCTGGTCAAGCAGTCCTTAATGCACTTCTTGCCTGTGGCATTGATGCGATTGCGTTTGACCCTCAAAATCGTTCATTGTGGGAATTAAAAGACTTAAATGTTGATCGCGTTTTTATTGCGCTGCATGGCCGAGGTGGTGAAGATGGCACAGTACAAGGTGCTTTAGAGTTTATGAACTTGCCTTACACTGGCAGTAATGTATTGGGTTCAGCATTAGCAATGGATAAAATTCGTTGTAAGCACTTGTTTAAATCGGCAGGCTTAAGCACAGCACCTTATGCGGTAGTTGATGCTAAAAAAGGCTTTGATGCTAAAGCAATTATCGATGAGTTTAAAAAAGTGATGGTAAAACCATCGCACGAAGGCTCAAGTATTGGTATGGCACAAGCAAGCTCTGCAGAAGAGCTTGAAGATGCGCTCAGCAATGCATTTAAGTTCGACAGCCAAGTATTGGTAGAGCAGTGGATCTCGGGGCGCGAATTTACAATTACGGTGCTTGGTGATGAAGTACAACCTGTGATTGAAATGAGCACGCCAAATGGTTTTTATGACTACCAAGCTAAATATCAGTCAAGTACGACACAATATCATTGTCCTGCTGATTTATCACAACCAGATACCCAAAAACTACAAGCAATGGCACTCGATGCGTTTGATTTAGTGGGTGCAAGTGGCTGGGGTCGCGTCGATGCAATGCAAGATCAGCAAGGCCAATTTTACTTGTTGGAAGTAAATACAGTGCCAGGCATGACAGAAAAATCATTGGTGCCAATGGCTGCAAAAGCCAATGGGGCAAGTTTTGAGCAATTAGTTGTTCGCATTTTGGAGCAAACCCTTTAATATGCATCCCTTTTTAGAGAAAGCGCAGCAACTAAAACAGCAACTTAACTGGTCGCTGATTTTTGGAGTGAGCTTTTTTCTGGCTGTGGTGATTGGGTTAATTGAAATAACCAATGGGGTTTCCCATTGGTTAGTTGCAAATAAAGATGCGCAAATTAAGCATCTAACGGTGTTGGGGAGCCCCAAATACACCGATGAAAAAGCAATAACTACCGCGATAAAAAAAGCGGATTTAAGTAGCTTTTTTGAGTTAAACGTAAAGCATGTTCAGCATTTAGTGCAAGAACTACCTTGGGTCGCAACGGTATCGGTAAGAAAGCAATGGCCTGATACTATCCAAGTTTACGTGGTAGAGCATCAAGCGGTCGCTCACTGGAACAGTGATTTATTGATTAACCAAAGCGGCGATGCGTTTGAGGCTAAAAGTGATAAATTAAGTGCCACATTACCCCAGTTATATGGGCCAGAAGGCAGTGAAAAAGAAGCATGGGTAGCGTTTAAACAGTTTGATGAAATGCTTAAAGTAAATGCACTAACGCTCACTAGCCTTGCGCTATCTGAGCGGTTTTCGTGGCAACTTTGGTTAGATAATGGCGTGCGTTTAAATTTAGGGCGCAAGGATAAAGCCAAGCGTGTACAGCGTTTTATAGACGTTTATTCACGCATAGAACAACGTGCTGATGCACAGATAGATGCAATTGATTTACGCTACGATACCGGCCTTGCAGTGAGCTATAAGCCAATGCAAGAACAGCAATTATAATAAAGAGTAAGGCATGACTAAGTCAGCAGAAAGAAACCTAGTGATTGGATTAGACGTAGGCACTTCGAAAGTAGTGGCCACGGTAGGTGAAATCACCACAGATAACAAGCTCAGCATTGTTGGCGTGGGGAGCCAAGTATCTTATGGAATGGATAAAGGCGGCGTTAACGATTTAAATTTAGTGTCTGAGTCTATTCGCCGCGCAATTGATGAAGCTGAATTGATGGCTGATTGTCGTATTAGCTCGGTTTATTTGGGTATTTCTGGCAAACATATTCAGTGTCAGAACGAAAGTGGTGTTGTCGCTATTAATAATACTGAAGTAACCGATGAAGACATTGAAAATGTAATCCATATAGCTCGCTCAGTGCCAATTTCAGCTGAACGCAAAATGTTGCATGCCTTGCCACAAGAGTACAGCATTGACATGCAAGAGGGGATTAAAAACCCACTTGGCATGAGTGGTGTGCGTATGGAAGCACGTGCGCATATTATTACCTGCTCCAACGATATGGCTAAAAATATAGAAAAATGTGTTGAACGTTGTGGGCTTGAAGTTGACCAACTTATATTCACTGCGCTTGCCTCTTGTTACTCTGTACTGACGGACGATGAAAAAGAGCTAGGTGTCGCGGTGCTAGATATCGGTGGTGGTACTATGGATATCACTATTTATATTAATGGTGCACTGCGTCATTCTGCGGTTATTCCGGTGGCGGGCAACCAAGTAACCGGTGATATTGCAAAAATATTTCGCACACCTATATCACATGCAGAGTCACTCAAAGTACAATATGCCTGTGCAAGTAGCCAAATGGCGAGCAGCGAAGACACGATTGAAGTGCCAAGCGTAGGTGGGCGACCAGCAAGACTGATGTCTAGGCATACGTTGTCTGAAGTGGTTGAGCCACGTTTTAGAGAATTATTTGAACTGGCGATGGAAGAAATTCGTCGCTCGGGATTAGAAGACCAAATTGCAGCAGGTCTCGTCATTACTGGCGGAACTGCTAAAATGACTGGCGCAATGGAAGTGGCTGAAGATATTTTTCAGATGCCAGTAAGAATAGGTAAACCAATTGGTGTAGTAGGTTTAACTGATTATGTTGATGATCCATCGTACGCAACCGCTGTAGGTTTGTTACAATACGGGCGTACTATGCAGTCGATGAATGCACAAAAGTCGAAAGCGGATGATAATAATAATTGGTGGAACCGCATCACAAAATGGTTTCAAGGCGAGTTTTAGTACTCAAGTCGGAGAGTAAATATGTTTGATATAATGGAACAACACAGCGAAGAAGCTGTAATAAAAGTAATCGGTGTAGGCGGTGGCGGCGGTAACGCAGTTGAGCACATGGTAAAACAACAAATAGAAGGCGTTCGTTTTATCGCAGCCAATACGGATGCGCAAGCATTACGTAATTCAGCCGCTGATGTAACAGTACAATTAGGCACGCAAATAACCTCTGGGTTAGGTGCGGGGGCTAACCCAGAAGTAGGTCGTGAATCGGCTGAAGAAGACGCCGAAACCATCCGTGCTAGCCTTGAAGGCGCTGATATGGTGTTTATTGCGGCAGGTATGGGCGGCGGTACAGGTACCGGTGCTGCGCCAGTCGTGGCTAAAATTGCTAAAGAGCTGGGTATTTTAACTGTTGCTGTGGTAACCCGTCCGTTTGATTTTGAAGGTAAAAAGCGTGCCGCTGCTGCAGAGCAAGGTATTAGCGAACTATCTGAAATTGTGGACTCGTTAATCACTATTCCAAATAACAAGTTACTAAAAGTATTGGGTAAAGGAACAACTTTACTGGATGCATTTGCTAAAGCAAATGACGTATTGTTTGGTGCGGTACAAGGTATTGCTGAGTTAATTACTCGCTCGGGTCTAATTAACGTGGATTTCGCCGACGTACGTACTGTTATGTCTGCAATGGGCACGGCGATGATGGGTACAGCATCTGCATCGGGTCCTGATCGTGCACAAGAAGCAGCAGAAGCTGCTATTTCAAGCCCGCTTCTAGAAGACGTAGATTTAACCGGTGCTAAAGGCATTTTGGTTAACATTACTGCGGGTATGGATATCGCGATTGAAGAATTCGAAATTGTGGGTAATCACGTTAAGGCGCTAGCGTCTGAAAACGCAACGGTTGTTGTTGGCGCGGTAATTGACCCAGAAATGACGGATGAGCTACGTGTAACCGTGGTTGCAACCGGCTTAGGCGGCGATCGTCGTCCACAGTTTGGTATCGTAGATAACGGTTTCAAAAAAGCGTCAGGCTCTGATGTAACTAGCTCAAGCACACAAACAAGCAGCAGCATGTACGTACCTAGCTTTGCAAGCCAAGGCACAAACACGACTGAAGAGCCTGCAACGACATCGCAAGCTGAATCGAAAGAGCAAAGCAGCACATCGACTAGCTCTTCAAGTTCAGCAACGAATACGTCGTCAAGTAGTGCTAATAAAACAGATAAGTCTGAGGGTGGCGATTATTTCGACATTCCTGCTTTTTTGCGTAAACAAGCAGACTAATTAAAAACAGTACTTTTGTGCGAAATGTGAACAAATATTGTAGTTATACCGTATTTATGTTACACTCCGCCGTCTAACTGTAATATATACTTAAAGTGAGCGAACCTATGATTAAACAGCGTACGATTGCACAAGTAGTCAAAGCCATAGGAATTGGACTTCATAAAGGTGAGAAGGTCACTATAACTCTCCGACCTGCGAGCGCAAATACTGGGATTGTATTTCGTCGTGTCGACCTTGATCCGGTTGTTGATTTTGAAACAACACCTGAAGCCGTTGGTGATACGCAATTGTGTACCTGTTTAATCAACAAAGATGGTGTTCGCTTATCAACTACTGAGCATTTAATTGCAGCTGTTGCGGCCATGGGTATCGACAATCTAATTGTTGAACTTGATAGCTCAGAAGTTCCAATAATGGATGGTAGTGCATTGCCATTCATTTATTTATTACAAAAAGGCGGCATTGAAGAGCAAAATGTTGCAAAACGCTTCATTCGTATTAAAGAAAAAGTACGTATTGAAGAAGGTGATAAATGGGCCGAAGTAGAACCTTACGACGGATTCCATATCGACTTTGAAATTGCCTTTGATCACCCTGCAATTAATGAAAGCCGCCAACGCATTGGCTTAGATATTACCGCACAAAGCTTCACTGAAGAAATTAGCCGTGCGCGTACTTTTGGCTTTATGAAAGATATTGAATACATGCATGCTAATAACCTTGCACTAGGTGGTAGCATGGATAGTGCAGTGGTACTTGATGAATTTAAAGTTTTAAATCCAAACGGTCTGCGTTACCCAGACGAGTTCGTCAAGCATAAGATACTAGACTGTGTAGGTGACATGTTTATGACAGGTCATAACCTTTTAGGTAAAGTAACTGCATTTAAATCAGGTCATGATTTAAATAACAAGTTACTACGCAAAATTATGGCAACCGAGTCAGCATGGGAGTGGGCAACCTTTGAAACACCTGTTTCGATGCCTGCACCCGGCCTTGAATTAGCAAACGCCTAATCAGTTAATCGCTTACATACAGTTATAAAAAATGACGCTTATTAGCGTCATTTTTTTTGGCTGTTTGTAACCACAACCAGTCAGGTATTACAGACCTAAAATAGTTTGTAACTGTTTTAACTCAGTGACTTGGTACGTTGGCTTAATACCTTCAGGTAAGATTACCCCAGGGTGCTGTAACCAGCAGGTGTCTATGCCTGCATTTCGTCCACCAAGAATATCACTGCTGGCGGTATCACCTACCATTAAAATTTGTTCTTTCGGTGGATTCCCCATTAAATTAAAGGTGTGCTCAAATATCTCTTTTGCAGGTTTAGCAATACCTACTTTTTCAGAAATTACCAGCCAATCGAACATATCTTGCAGCCCAGTATGCGCTAAACGACGTGCTTGCAGCTGACTAAAGCCATTAGTGATAATACCTAACTTGGCATGAGGTTTAAGGGCGTTTAATAATTCAACCGCACCGGGTAAAGGCATGCAAATTTCAGCCATTGCCGATAAAAAATCATCATTGAGCTGCTGGGCTGGTACATCAAGTTTATTTGCCAGCTCACTAAAACGAGTTACTTGCAGATGGTTTGCGGTAATTTCGTTATTTTGATAGGCAATCCATAGTGGCTTATTGGTGTTTTGGTAATGGTCATAATCTGCTTTGGTAAAATCCATGTCATAAGCAGCCAACATTTTTTGTAAGCCAGCAAAGGCATTAAAGCTAAATAAGGTTTCGTCGGCATCAAATAATACGTAGTTATACTTCATTAAAACATCCGTTATTGATTATATAAAGTGGGATTAAGAAAAGGGGCCATGGCTAGAGTCAGCGCTTGAGTATAGGTACTTTCTCGTGTTGCATGATGAGCAGTTAATAAACCAATAGCACCCCCTTGCTGCTTAATATTGGTGGTATTAAAAGCCTTATCCATCACATCTCCAAGTTCTTCACCTTGCAGCAATGCATTATAAAAAACTGAAGGCAAAGGTAAGTTACTGCTTCGGCCTGTAACTTGCTGTGCGCCGTCATCAATAACGACATAGGCAAAGGTTGCTGCACCATAGCTAAATTGCGCTGCGCCGCCTTCCATCGCTATGTAGTAGTCTGCTTGATGCTGTGCTTTACAATAGTTAACTCGGTTTTGCGCTCCCAAACACGTTTGTTCTTCGCCTATTGGCTGATCGGGTACATCAGAGGGGGCGTGAACGCCACTACATTCAATTATATGCTCAGGGAAATACATCGCAAAAATGTGTTTAGCGGCATTTACTTTTACTGGGTTTTTAGACCCGACAACAATTTTAATGGCTTGCGACATACTACTCTCATCATACTTAAAATCAGTAGTGTACGTGAGTTAGACTAAACAAAAAAGAGCAGAATGTATTTGCGATCACTTGATAAAAGAAATGATCAGCTCCATAAGATCATCATATGTTGTTAGATCTTCTAAACCAAAAAGCCTCTAACAGATTATCGATACACTTAAATAGGAATTTCAGGTGGGGCTAATTTTGCTAAGGCGCGTTTTTTCAAAATAATATCTTTGATCAGTGGCGTAAGCACTAGCTCCATAGCGAGTCCCATTTTGCCACCGGGTACTACAAGCGTATTGATCCGCGACATAAAGCTGCCTTCAATCATGCGTAAATAATACGGGAAATCAACGTCATCAATGCCCCTAAAGCGAATAACGACAAAGCTTTCATCAAGGGAGGGGATATCTTTTGCGCTAAATGGGTTGGAGGTATCAACGGTGGGTACTCGCTGAAAGTTAATATGGGTACGAGAAAATTGCGGCGTTATATGATTAATGTAGTCATCCATACTGCGTACAATCGAGTCCATTACTTTTTCACGAGAATGGCCACGTTCTGAGGTATCGCGAATAAGCTTTTGGATCCACTCAAGGTTAATAATTGGCACCATGCCTATGAGTAAATCAACATGCTTAGCCACATCATGATCTTCGTCGACCACGCCGCCATGTAAGCCTTCGTAAAACATTAAATCTGTATTTTGCTCAAGCTCTTGCCAAGGTGTAAATGTTCCAGGTAACTGGTTATAAGGCACGGCCTCATCAAAGGTATGTAAATAACGGCGCAGTTTACCTTCGCCTGTTTCACCATACTTGGTAAATAAGTCTTCTAATGCACCAAAGTCATTGGCTTCTCGGCCAAAATAACTTATGTGTTTACTTTCTTGTTGGGCTTCTCGAATTTTTTTGTCCATTTCAGGACGTGTGTAACGATGAAAGCTATCACCTTCAATAAATGCAGCATTGATATCGAGGCTGCGGAAAATATGCTTCACGGCATTGGTGGTGGTTGTAGTGCCTGCTCCAGATGAGCCGGTGATTGCAATAATAGGGTGTTTAGCTGACATGTTTGTTCTCTTTTTTATGACCCGTTAGTTATAAAGACCTTACTAAGCTAGGTCAAGTGACGTCATCAGTAAATAACGTTATCATGAGGTGCTTAAAATTAAAACGAGAGAAAGCATGAAACTGATCAAACCGTTGTTAGGGCTAATAACAATTAATGCTTTAACATTGGGCGTTGCCCAGGCAAATATGCCTAAAAGTCAAATACTGCTTGCCGATTTAAATACTCCGCATGGCATACGCGTAAGCATTGTTAGTGATAAAACCAGCTACAACAATCAGCCCCACTTAACCGATACTGGCCTTTATTATACGCGTGAGGTAATCAGTAATAATCAGAGCCAAACTGATATTGCGCTTTACGATTTATCATCAAAACAAACCTCCATGATCACCAATACAGCTGTAAGTGAGTATTCGCCAACATTAACACCGAGTGGTGATAGTTTATCTGCCATCGTGGTTGAAGAAGATGGCAAACAAAAATTATGGCAATATTCGCTGAGCACAGAGCAGGCGCCAAGTCGTATTTTTGATTGGATTGAGCCTGTGGGCTATCACGCTTGGGGTAATAACAACGATTTAGTAATGTTTATTTTAGGTGAGCCACATACATTACAATATATCTCGGTTGTTGCGGCTAAAGGTGAAGTTGTTGCAAATAACATTGGTCGCACACTTATTTACGATAAATCGCGAAGTGAATTTTTATTTAGTCATAGTAAAAATGGCCAGCACCAGTTAGCCCGTTTTGACCCTCAAACCAAGCAGGTAAGCAACATCCTTAGGTTGCCAAACCAAGTACAAGACTTCATCTTAAAAGATGAAAATACAGTTGCTTACGCAATTAAAAATCGTATCTATCAACGACAACTAACAGCTGGATCTGATATATCTCAATGGCTCGATTTAAGCCAATATTGTGATACTGAAATTAGCCGGTTGAGTTATAAAAATCAGCAATTAGCGTTTGTATGTAGTGTTAAATAAACACTAAATAATAAATTTCGGACTTTCACTCATGCATGAGTTAGTCTATTCCCCTATTAAATAAAAAGGAAAGTCACGTGGCATTTAGCGCAGACGAGTTAACAGAGCAGCTGATAAAACTAGAGTGTAGAAGTAATTTCAAAATAAAAAACATTGCTGAGTATATGCTAGCAAACTCTAAAGAAGCGTTTTACACCCATGCCGAAACGGGGAAAGGTAAAATTGTGATCCGTCCTGCATTTGAAGTGTTTAGTGATGACTTTACTGATATTGATGGGGTTGTGCGTACTCAAGGCTATTTTCATAGCAGTGAAATGACCCGTTTTCCCACTCGTATTTATAAAAGCGCACAGCCTATTCATTATGGTGTCGCTTTTAAAATTAACTCTGAACAAGCGGCAAAAGAGTTTATAGCTAAGCTAACGATGATTATTGGTGGTTAATAGAATGGTGCAGGGCTAAAGGCAAAAGGTGCAAGATAAAATCTTCAACCTTCAACCTTCAACCTTTAACCTTTATAACCCTTAATCTTTGTCTTTAATCACTAGCTCTAAAAGGGCTGCGCCTGTTAATCTCTTTGTGAATAAACTTTTTAAGATTTTATACACAAAGAGAAGACAATTAGAAAACATCAGCCATTAGCCCGAGTTTGAGCTTTTCGGCCCGTTACCCGTAGCCCGCAGCCCGCCATCCTTTGAACTTTAACTTATTTACTATTCAAAAAGCTATTTACTGATTTGAGTTCACGGTTTTTAAGTGCAATACAGTCATTCGTACTTTCTGCAAGCTTACTTAATGTGCGCGCATAGCCAGGTACGTCATCAAGTTTAGCGTCAAAGAACGTTTGCGTTGTCGCTAAACTTTCAGCATCACAGCTAGCAGTAGTAAAGTAAGGTAAGTTAGGTACAAAAAATGGTGGCAAACTTGCTGTTACTTTATCGTAGTTGCTATATATCCAATCAATAAAGAGTGCTTGGCGTTCATCGGTGTAACTTTGCCCCGATAAAATAGTACGCATATCAGAAGCGGTTACTTCATCGGTTAAGCTATATGCAAGCACTGCTTTTTGGAGTTCAGGTTTACCAAAATAACCCATTGCTGCCAACATATTGGTACGAACTTGTGGATCTTTAGTGGTTTTAAAGGTTGCCATAAACTGATCAAGCAGCGCTTTATCACCATGAAAAGCCGCAAGACGTAAGTAAGTACCCGCTAAATAAGGGTCTACATTTTGTGGATCTTTTAAGTAAACAGCTGTTTGCTGCTTAGCTTTATTGATCACATTTTTATCTTCACCATCAAAGCCTAAACGCGACACTACCGCAGCTCGCAGTTGAGCAACAGCGCCATCTTCCCCCATTTTTGCTTCTAGGCCATATTTTTTAGCGGCAGGCATGACTGCATTTTGAATAAATGTAGGCCATAAATCTTTGTTGCTATCGTCTTTAAAGGTACGTTGCTGAGATGCTAAATAACCTAAAGCAGTGTTAGCTACGCGTGGATGACTATCACTGGCAAATACTTCAAGCGTTTGCATCAGCTTAGCCGCAGAAATTACACCTGCGTCAAGTAAGGCGTCAGTAGCTGATAACAATGCAAGGCGCTCGCGGTCGTTTAATACGCTTGCTGCATTATCAATTAGTGCGTTAAATTGCGCATCGTCCATGACCCAGCGGTAGTAACCTAGCGCACCTTGGTCTGGATATATCCACTCTGGCTCAAAATCTAACTCTAGCGTTTGGTTTTGTTTATTAAGTAATACACTGGCAGTTTTTACTTTATCGCCTTTACCGTACTTAATGGCAACGGGTACATTCCAAAGTTGGGCTGGAGCATCAACACCGGCATTAGCAAAACGGCTTTGCGAAATAGTGATAGTTTTACCTTGCTGATCAACCTTGATTAAAGGAAATGACGATTGTTCAATAAATGATTTTAAAACACTCGCCACATCTTTATTTGAAGCCTTACCGAGTGCTTCCCATAAATCGGCGGCTTCGGCATTTTTATATGAGAACTCTTTTAAATAATTTTGAATACCAGCTTGAAATGCGTCTTCACCAATCCAATTTTCAACCATCGCCAGTACTGAGCTGCCTTTGCTGTATGCAAGGCCTAAACCGTCCATAATATCGGCTTCGGTTTTAATTGGTTTACGAATGGGCTTAGTGCTTAAGCGAGCATCTAACGCCATTACATTGTTTTGTGGTAAATCTAGGTGTGATTCAAACTCAGGATTAAGTTGCTTAGTAATTTTTGCTGCCATCCAGCTAGCAAACGCTTCGTTTAACCATAAGTCGTTCCACCACTTCATAGTCACTAAGTTACCGTACCATTGGTGAGCTAATTCATGGGCAATAATAGAGACATTACGTTGCTTTTTACTACGCGTTGCAGCTTCTAAATCAACCAGAAGAATATCTTCGCGGTAAGTCACTAAACCTGAATTTTCCATTGCCCCAAACGGAAACTCTGGAACAGCCACTGAATCTAATTTTTTATACACGTAAGGAATACCAAAGTACTCTTCAAGTGCGCCCAATACTTTAGGCATATTCTCTTTTGCATACTGTGCTAAATGAATTTTACCTTGTGGAGTAATCACACGGCCAGGAATTGGCATACCCTTAATTTCTAGTTCTTCAAACGGGCCTACAGCCATAGCTACTAAGTATGATGGAATTGGTGGCGTTTTATCAAAGTAATGGGTAGTCATATCGCCATTCACCGTCGTTTTTAACTCAGGTGTATTTGAATACACTTTTTGTGAAGTGGGGGCGGTAATAGTTAACTGAAATGGAATTTTATAGCTTGGTTCGTCAAATACAGGAAACGCTCGACGGGCATCGCTCATTTCAAATTGGGTGAAAAGATAAGGAACGCCTTGATCTAGGGTTTTATATAGCCCCACACTTTGGCGATTATATGGCGCTGAGAAATCAATTTTTAAAGTGTATTTACCCGGCTGAATTTGCTCTTCGCAGCTAAATTTAACTTTACCGGTTTTAAGCATTTCGCTGTTTAAGTCGCAGTTTTGCTCACCCAATAGTTGAACCATTTTGGTTGCGTAATCAACACCATTAAGTTCAATGTAGCGTGTTGGTTTAAGCACCTCCAAACTGATTTCAGTCATTCCTGTAAAAGTATCCTGACTTGGGTCGAGCGTTAAAGCGACTTTTTGTGAACTTGGCTTTGCGAGCTTTTCAATGACGAACTCATTAGCGTTAGCAGCATTTATCGCAAGCGCAACGCTCACGGTTAAGAGGCTTTTAAAAAACATAGTTATCCCTAGATTTTTGTTGTTAGAAGAGTGAGTACACTCCATCCTAACAGCTTTTTTTGCTAGAGTAAGCGAACAACAATAAGGAAAAGAGTAACAAAGTTTGTCAGTGGCTATCTCGTGCTAAAAACCGCTGCCAATGAATGTGGGAATTAATAACCCGGAGCTGTTGCAGCACCTTATTTAACAAGGCTATATCGTTAAAGTTATCATCGGGGTAATCATTAAAGCCCATTAAGTAATTGAAGCAGTCTTTAGAGCCTGCTTGCAGGGCATAAATACGAATTTGCTGTTCAAAGTTAAGCCGCAAACTACTAATCGCGGTTTTCATTCCGAGTTGATCCACGGAAGGAATTGCACATTTTTGCAAATACCCCGCACGTTCGCCCTCGCCTGAAAACCAAATGCGTACTTTTTCACTGTAGCGTCCTGTTTTTGCTGGGAGGTCAAACAGTAAACGTGTGTGTTTTTGCGCTTTTGCGTAGGCTAAATAATCATTAAGTCCGGCCTTAATAAGGGCGTTATGTACAGGAATTAAACGGGGTTTAATTTTACCATGAGTATGAAAGCTAAAGCAGAGAATGCTATTTTTAACCACCAAGTCATCTAGGGTTAAATGGCCAATTTCATCACTGTAAGCGCCACTGTAGTAAGCAATTAAAGGCAGCCAAAAGTGCCAGTGCTTAGCTTGTTCGCGGGCAAGCCGAGTATCACTATAAATATATCCGGTATAGAGCGTATGTAGCTCCATAGCTGAGAATGGACGACGACCAAGATGGGTTTTCAACGCAGTACCTTGACAGTTTTTATTATTTTATACCCCAACTAATCGTTGTTGTTAATTGGGGTAGTGCCAGCAAATAAACAGTTAAAACTTATTCACTTAAAGCGCGAGCTAAACCAACTGGTTCAATTTCTACGCATACCTGATCGTCATTCCAATTTAAACCAACCAGAGCATCATCCGATTTAAGGTCTTCAACCCAATCATCTAAAAATTCATCTAGATTGATTTCTACCGGACTGTAGTCTTTCCACTCTTCTTTACACTGCTCTTTTGCTGCGTCTTCTGATTCCCACAGTAAAAGTACATCGGTGTCGTCAAACTGATTTGATTCACATACAACAAAGCCACCATCTTGTGCACCCAGTGCCCAGATCTGCTCACTAACACGTACTTTTTCTACAAAGCTAACTAGTTGTGATTCAATTTCGATATCGCTCATGTGTTCACCTTTTAAAATTTGAGTCGAGGGTTGGTATTTTTAGCCGCTTGACGCTGACTAAACGCTTCATAAAACTTAACTAACTGCGGCTGCGCGCTAAAATCAGTGAGTTCACGAAAGCAGATCCAATCTAGCAAGCAGTATAAACTGATGTTGAGGCATTCACAGCTTTTAAATTCATCATCGTTTAAATGATCATTTAAATAGTCTAAAGTTTGCGCAATTCGCTCATTTTGCAGATTAAAAAATAGTTTATCAGCTTGCGTGTCAAACCCAGAACGCTGACATATCAATAACTCAACCAATGAATCGTTACAGGCGTTGATGCTAGTTAAAAAATGCTCTTGCGGCCAAGTTAGCGGGTTCTGCTGTGTTTTTTCAAGTAAGTAACGCAGTATATTATTTGAGTCGCTTAAGTTAAGCGAGCCATCAATTAAGATAGGGATTTTAGCTGCCGGGTTGTGCGACATCATTAAAGAGCGGTCATCGCTTGAAAAAATGTCGAGATTTATAAACTCAAGCTCACAGTTATTTTGTTGTGCCCAAATTCTGACACGGCGAACATAAGGGGAAGAAATAGAGCCAAGTAATTGCATATTGGGGCTTTTGCCAACTCCACATAAATAAAAAGCCGCTAATGCGGCTTTATTAGTAAATCGATTTGCTTACTCTGAGCGGCTGGTTACTTCTAATAAATGGTAACCAAACTGTGTTTGAACAGGACCTTGTACTTGGTTAAGTGGCGCTGAAAAAACCACCTTATCAAACTCAGGAACCATCATACCAGGTCCGAACTCACCTAATGCGCCACCATCTTGACCTGAAGGGCAATTAGAGTGCAATTTAGCTAGCTCAGCAAAGTCTTCACCTTGCTCAATTTTATCTTTAAGGTCTAAACATTGTGCTTCACTGTCTACGAGTATGTGCCTTGCACTTGCTACTGCCATAAAATCTCCTATTTATAAGTTTAGTTTTTTATCTACTAAGCAACATCTTAGTAAGGTTAAACTGAAAACACAAAATTAAAATGCACTTTTGATGGCGCTTTCTAATTTTGCTGAATCGGGTTTGACGCGGCTATTAAAGCGAGTCACTGATTGACGATCTGCCGAAACCACGTATTTATAAAAATTCCAGTTAGGTGAACTAGTTTTTGCATTTAAGTGCTTGAAAATAGGGTTGGCATCGCTGCCACGCACTGCGCTGGTGGCTAACATAGGGAAAGTAACGCCGTAATTCACATAACAGACTTTAGCCGTATCTTTTTCGTCATTTTCTTCTTGAAAAAAATCGTCAGATGGAAAACCGAGCACCACTAAGCCTTGCTCTTTATATTTTTTGTATAGCGTTTCTAGCCCTTCAAACTGAGAAGTAAAGCCGCAATTGCTGGCAGTGTTAACAATCAACAGTGGCTTATTTTTAAATTCACATAGATTAAGCGTTTCGGTTGAACGAAGCTTTCTCAGTGACACATTTGTGAAGTCATCGCAGGTATCTGTCTTTGCTGAAGGGCTATTAGTGTCTGCTGCATTGGTGGTTACAGATACACAGCCTAGAGCCAATGTTAATCCGAATATTAATTTTCTTCTCATGCGGTTACCTTGAATGCGATTCGATGGGTGTTTATGTAACTTATCATACGCTACTATAGACAAAATTGATCAATTTTACTTATTTTCTATGACTATACGTTTAGCAAAACCTGATGATTTAACTGCTATTGTTGCCATTTACAATGAAACTATCCCTAGTCGAATGGTGACCGCCGATACCGAAGAAGTAACCGTTGCTGACAAACAACCTTGGTTTGATAGCCATACAGCTCAAAGACCTATTTTTGTTTACTGCGAAAATGACCAAGTACTAGCGTGGGTAAGTTATAAATCGTTTTATGGGCGCCCAGCTTACGATGGCACCGTTGAACTAAGCATCTACATTACGGCGGCAGCCCAAGGAAAAGGGTTGGGTAAAAAGTTGATGCAATTTGCACAACAACAAGCACAAAAGCTCGATATTGAAGTGTTACTCGGGTTTATTTTTAGCCATAACGAACCAAGCATTAAATTATTTAAGCATTTTGATTTTGCAGTATGGGGAGAGTTGCCCAATGTTGCAAGGATGGATAACCAGCTGTACAGCCTGACTATTTTTGGTAAGCATTTAATGTAATCCCATAACCATAGGCAAACAAAAATTACATTTATGTAGACGATTATGCCAAACCAAAAATTCTATACTATGCTGAAAAGGTGTTTAATTAATTCTTAAAAGTGTACATAAATGGCGCAAAAAATACTTATTATTGATAGCAGTAGCATGATTGCTATGCGCTTAAAAGTACTGCTTGAGCTAATTGGTTGTGAAGTTGAATTAGTTCATTATTCTATGTTTGATCAAAGCAGCAACATAGATGCATACGATATGCTTGCCTTTTCACAAGGGACACCAACAAATCTGGTTGCTTCGTTGGTAAAACAAGCAACCCGACAATCATTTTTACTTTTAGCTCCCAAGGCTGAAAGTGGTGAATTGCTTGATGCATTTGGTAAATTAAATGAGCTTGTTCCAGATGCCACTATTATTTATCCATTTTTTTCTAATAAAGAAATCACTTCATTTATTGAAGAACTATTAGAAATAGGCCCTGATCATATTTTTAAACTGCCTACAATTTTGTTGGTTGATCATGTTAGTGAGCGTTTAGAAATGCTAAAAAGTAGTTTAGTGGGTGCACATATAGAGGTATACACAGCTACAAATCATGATGAGGCACTTAATATTGCTAAACTCAGAATGATTGATATTTTAATTAGTGATTTTAGTTTAAAAGAAGGGCTTGGCTTAGATATATTTACCAGCCTTAAGCAGATACAGCCGCATAGCCGCTGCTTATTATTAACCTCGCGTCCTGCTCAGGTTTCTATGATTGAAGCAATTCGCCAAGGTGTTGAAGACGTTTTAATTAAGCCACTCGATGACAACGTTTTATTACAAGCAGTACATAAGTTGTGGCAAACCGAATTGCTAAAACGTCATAACGCAGAGCTAGTTGAAAGGCTACAAGATACAGTCGATGTACTTATTGAAAAAGACAGTTTGCTGCAAGTAATTTTTAAAAATACTCCCGACCCAATCTTACTTTTTGAACGTAAAGGCAAAATAGTAGAGGCTAACGACGCGTGCTTAAAGCTGTTTAATTTACCGTTTAAAAAGCTCATTGCTCACTCGTTATTTCACTTTTTAGATGACGATTCAGTAAAAGCAATAAAAGATAAAATATCGACTTTAAACAGTAATCGGCAATTTAGTTGCGACTTACATATTGTCTGTAAAGATGGGAGTAAAATTCCGCTCGTCGGCTCATTTAATGAGATTGATCATCATGGTGAGATAGCATTAGCGGTTATTTTTAAAAACGTAACTCATTTAAAGCAAAAAGAAGATTTATTACTTGAGGCCAAAGATCTTTTAGAAGAGCAGGTAAGAGCGCGGACTTCGCAACTTGAGCATGCGAAAAACATTGCTGAAGCAGCTAATTTAAGTAAATCAGAGTTTTTAGCTAATATGTCACATGAGCTTAGAACCCCTATGCATTCTATACTAAGTTTTTCACGCTTTGGTCTCAGTAAGCTTCAAGATGATGATTTTAGTAAAGATAAACTTTTAAAATACTTAACCCGAATTGAATCAAGTGGACAAAGGCTGCTTTCTTTACTTAACAATTTACTCGATTTGTCGAAATTAGATGTAGGTAAATTCCCATTTAACCCGCGAGCATGCGATTTAACGACTATTGTTAAAACAAGTATTGATGATGTGTCCGGAATTGCCATAGAAAAAGATATTAAAATTGCATTTAAATCAGATAAGCCGCCTGTTATAGCGCAATGCGATGAAGAGCAAATTAATCAGATACTTAGAAACGTATTGAGTAATGCATTAAAATTTAGCGAAGAACATAGCACTATCGAAGTTGCATTGGAAATAGACAGTGGGTGTGCAAATATTGAAGTAATAGACAGCGGAATTGGTATACCAGAAGACGAGCTTGAAACTGTTTTTCAAAAATTTGTGCAAAGTAGCAAAACAAATAGTGGCGCAGGGGGGACAGGATTAGGACTTACGCTGTGCCGTGAATTTGTTTCTTTACATCAAGGAACTATAAAAGCCTGTAATAACGAACTTGGTGGGGCAACCATTAGCATTCAGGTTCCTTTGGAAATAAACCTCGATGAATATTTAGCCGATGAGCAATTAGTGAAAAATAGTAGCTAATAACCGAATTGTTTTAATGAACACGATTTATATGGACGAAAAATTATGGCTTTAACTAAAATTCTTGCAGTCGACGATGAACCATTTAACCTCGAGATAATAGAAGAAATCCTAGAGGAATTAGATTTTGAACTTAAGCTGGCTTCGAGTGGCCCAGAATGCTTGAGCATGGTTGAAGAGTATATGCCGCAGGTTATCTTACTTGATGTAAGCATGCCAAAAATGAATGGTTACGAAGTATGTAAAGAGCTCAAAGCGAACCCTAATACACAAGATATTATAGTGATGTTTGTATCGGCAAGGGGGACTGTTGAGGAACGTATGGAAGGTTATTCAGTAGGTGCTGAAGACTATATTGTAAAACCGTTTGGGCACGATGAGCTTAAGCAAAAGCTGAATAAGTTAAATCAAGTATTAATAGAAAAACAACAGCTTGAAAAGCAAGTAAAAGAAGCAACCTCAACCGCTTTTAATGCTATGGCAAATAGCAGTGAAATGGGTCAGATAGTTAACTATATTGAAAATATCGGTTTTATCAACGATGTAGAGGAGTTAGGTAAGGCATTAGTGGAGTGCTTACAGACATTTGGTCTACAAAGTAATATTGAATTTAGATGTAACGACACCAAATCGCACTTTGCTTTAAACGGTGTGTGTTCGCCGATTGTGATTGAGTTATTTGAAATGCTTAAAAACAAAGGTAGGTTACATGAGTTTTCTCATCGTATTTTGGTTAATTATGAGTTTGTCAGTTTATTGATTTTGAATATGCCAGAACAAGATGAGCAGAAGCATGGGCGTATACGTGATCATATTTGTTTTATTGTAAGTGTAACCGAACAGCAATTGCGCGCTATTACTACTAAGAAAATGTTGGTTTCGCAGCAAGAGCGATTAAACAAAGTGGCGAGTACTGTTCACAGTAAGTTTCATAGTTTAATTGGATTGCTTAACGACAGCCGGATAAATAACGAAAAAGTATTTAAACAACTTCAAGAGGAGTTAGAAGAGCGGATCCCAACCATGGGACTCGATGAAGACCAGGAAGTGTTTATTTACAAAAAGGTCGACGAAACGATTCAAAATTCGGTGGCACGCCAAGAATCTGTTGATCAGGTTAAAAAAGCGTTCGCAGAGATAGAGCAAGATCTCGCTTTATTGTTGAAAGGTTAAAGGTGCGGGCTACGGGCTGCGAGACGCGGGGTAAATTCCTTGCTACGATTGGACAAATTAACTTGTAACAGCGATTTTATGTCGCGTCTTTTAAAGGTTAAAAACGAAAGGTATGCATTACAGGTTAACTAAGAGCTGTACTTTAATAGTAGCTTCTTATTTACTCCTCATTCTCTTCTCTGTGTTCAATTAGATGTTAGTAAATTATGCACAAAGAGGGCTAAGAGTTCACAGAGAAAGTGATTACATAAAAAGGTAAAAGGCTTACGCGTCTCTGGGTAGGCCTTTTTCAACAATACGAATTAGCCGTGCCGTTTTACGCAACTTTTGTCTTTGTTTATCGTGTTGCTGGGCGAGTGCCCAATTTATATGTTCACCCACCAAGTCACTTACCGCTTGGCGCTTATCTTCGAGTGCAACAATAATTGCCGGGCTAAAATCTGCGTTGCCTAAGCCAACCGCTATATTTCGTAACCAACGCTCATGGCCAATGCGCCGAATAGGGCTGCCCTCGGTATTTGTTAAAAAGGTAGTTTCATCCCAGGCAAATAACGCGAGTAAGTCTTTATTTTTTAATTGTGTACGAGGATGAAAGTCAGCCTCATCAGTAATTTTTCCGTAGCGGTTCCATGGGCATACCAATTGGCAATCGTCACAGCCATAAATGCGATTTCCCATTAATGTTCTGTATTGCTCAGGAATAGCACCTTGATGCTCTATAGTTAAATACGAAATGCACTTACGCGCATCAACCACATAAGGTTCTACAATAGCACCAGTGGGGCATAGTGTTATGCAGGCAACGCATTTGCCGCAACCCTCAAAAGTGTTTTCGTTATCAATAGGTAAAGGTAAGTCGACAAAAAGCTCACCTAAAAAGAACCAAGAACCCGCCTCTTTATTTATTAATAAAGAATGCTTTCCGCGCCAGCCTAATCCCGCTTTTTCAGCGAGTTGACGTTCAAGTACAGGGGCTGAATCAACAAAAGGCCTAAAGCTATAGTCACCCACATGTTGTTCAATTTTTTTACCTAACCGTTTGATTCGGTTGCGCATCAACTTATGATAGTCGCGGCCAAGGGCATATCGGCTGATATAGGCTTTTTCGGTATTTTTAAGGTTTTTGGCAAAGCCTGAATCAGGTGGGAGGTAATTCATTTTAACTGAAATAACCCGCTGTGTTCCGGGTACTAGCTCATTAGGGCGAGCACGCTTCATACCATGGGCTGCCATATAATCCATTGAGCCATGAAAACCCGCATCAAGCCATCGCTGCAGCTGTGCTTCATGCTTAGTTAAATCAATGTCAGTAATACCCACTTCACTAAAGCCAAGTTCTTGACCCCATAGCTTTATTTGCAGGGCTAGCTGTTCATAATTTAGATTGACGTCGCTCACATGCTTCACACAGTTATATTATAAGCCGCGTAATTTAGCATAATCGCGGCTTGGGTAAAACTAGCCTACAAAACGCTTTAACTGTTGTTGGGTTTGTTGACTTAGTTTTTGTGATTGCTCAGAGTCATGCAATGCGGTGTCTATTTGTTGCTTTGCTTGTTCGCCAAGCGCCACAATTTGTTCAACCGATTCATGAGTTTGATTTTGTGTATCTTCAAGTAAATGAACTGCGTTAGCTATTTGCTGTAATTGCTGCTGATTATGCTCAAATTCATTGAGCATTTTTCCAAAACCTTCTGAGGTATCGTTGATTGCAGCTTGTGCGTTATTAGAGTGACTAATTAACTGCTGAGACTCTTTATTGGTTTCATTAACCAGCTCATTCATTTGGGTAATAAAATCACTAATTTGGCGGGTTGCATCACTTACTTTAACCGATAGGGTGCGAACTTCATCGGCAACCACGGCAAAACCTCGCCCAGCTTCTCCGGCGCGCGCTGCTTCAATTGCCGCATTAAGCGCTAATAAATTAGTTTGATCAGAAAACTCTTCTACCATTTTTAAAATGCTACGAATGTTTTCACTATTCTCTTTTAAGCCTGCAATCGTTTTAGAAAAACTACCCAGCATTTCATTAATAAGCCTCACCTGTTCAACCAGTTTTGACAGTTCGCTCGCAGAGAGCTTAACAAAACTAAGATGTTCATTATTTACCTGATGTACGCTATCAGTGTTACTTACTATATCTTGTAGGCTTTGGGTAATTTGGTTGCTGGCATTAATTATGGTGTGGCTTAAGTTAATTTGCTGTTCGCTTAGCTGCTCTGTGTGCTGCATTGATTGCGTTACTTGGCTATTACTTTGCACGCTTTCCTGAGCGCTGCTGTAGGTCGTACTTAATAAGCTGTTTAAATGCGTAGTAAACTGATTATATTGTTCACTTAAATCTCTAAATTCATCAAAAGTAAAATGAGGAAGTTTGGCAGCTAAGTTGGCATCTTGTTGATTAATATTAATCAACGTATCGCGCATGGCTTTTACCGGGCGCACAATTAAAAAGCGCATATAAAAAATAGTAAATATAAAACCGGCAACAATCAGCAGGGTTAATGCCCAAAATAGCCCTGTGCTTTGTTGATTTTCAGAGAGGCTACTGTGTAACCAAAATAATGTAATAGCTTGAAATAAAAATACAAAGCTTAAATTACCCACTATTTTTCGGGTTAAAGTAAAAAATAGAGTTTGTTCTAAAAAATTATAAATACGCATGTAGCTACTCATTAAATAGTGACCTACTAAATTATTGTTTTTATAGCATAAATAGCAATTAAATAATTAGTTATAGTTCATTTAATTGCGCCAAAAAATGCTTAGTTCGTTCAGGGTCGTTAGTAAAAATGCCATCAACACCACAGGCAAGCATCAGTTTAATATCTTCAACTTCATCTACGGTGTAGGCAAACACCTGTAAGCCGCGCAGTTTGGCATCGTCAACAAACGACTTGTTCATAAAGTTTTTGTCAACATGAATGCTAAAGGCCTGTAAGTCTTCAGCAAACTTCGCATACTGCAATGGAATTGATGCAGTAAGTGCGCCAATTTTAAGCCAAGGCAAGCGGTTCTTTAGCCAGTGTAGTTGATGATGATTAAATGATGAAACTAAAATATTGTCTGCTGATATCTTATTTGCAGTAATATTCATTTCTAGTTGCGCAGCAAACTTTTCTAGTTCAAAAGTATGTTTTAGCTCTAAATTAAGTAAGGTTTGGTTGCTATTCCAGTCAATTAGTTGTTGTAGGGTAGGCACTTGCTCACCATTTCCCGCATCAAATTGTTGAATTTGCTGAGCGCTTAGATCGCACACTTTACCTTTACCATTAGTGGTTCTATCTAGGTAGGTATCATGAATAATCACGTAGTCATCAAGTGCGCTTTGTACATCAACCTCAATGCCATCTACATTTGCTTTTAACGCCGCCATAATGGCGCTATGTGTATTTTCAGGAAAGTGTGTGCTTGTGCCTCTATGAGCAAATATTTTCATGGCTGCTTTTTCCGTGAGATTGACCAAGTTTCAAAGCACGCAGCACTAACAATCAGTGCACCACCAATCAGGGTCATCACTGAGGGGCGTTCGTGCAAAATAATTATAGCCAGTATTGTGCCATAAAGGGGCTGTAAGCAAGAAATCAATCCAGCGGTCGCTGCTGATAAATTTTTTAAACTCGCTGCAAATAACGAATGCGGCATCGCAGTAAACACCACACCGGCGATAAGCAGCAATATTAAATCAGTATCATTAATTTGTGTTATGGGTACTTCAATAAATGCACATAGCATCAGGCTTGCCACTAACGTTTGATAAAACATGGTTTGCGGTCCACCATACTCGCTAAAGTAGCGTTTATGGGTAATATTACGAATAGCAAAAAACAATGCTGATACCACCCCCGTCACAACGCCTAAAGTGATGTCATCGCCTAAATTAACGTTAGGGATCAATAAATAAATGCCAATAATCACCACTATAGCGCTTATTATATCTTTTGCTTTGGGCTTACTTTTATTAAATAGAGGCTCTAAAAATACCGTGATCACGGGATAGGTAAAAAAAGCTAACATGCCCACGGTAATTCCCGCCAATTGCATGCCTGCAAAGTAGGTTACCCAGTGAATACCTACGGCAACGCCTAATAAAATGGCAATTACATAATCTTTGGCGTGATGCAGCTTAATTGGTTTTTTTTGCAAAATTAGTAGCACACAAATTGCCACCCCAGCAATAGCCGCGCGATAAGCGGTAATATCTAATGCATTTAAACCAATTAGCTTTGCGAATAAGGCGGTACCGCCAAATAAAAGGACGGCAATGTGTAAGTAAATTAAGCTTTGTTGTTGGGACTGCATGACGTTTCCTTGCGCTGCTTTTAATGCAGTTTAACATTACTATTAATTACTTAAGATGAAATTTTTAAAAGCCTTAATAATTAATATGCAATTATTTAGGGGATTAATTTTTTAAGTGTAATAGCGATTGTAAAATCAAAACTACGCGTTACTATGCTGTTTATAACTATAAAAGTAACTAAAAGTGCTAAAAGCGCAGCTAAATGCACTCAAAGAGGCTCGAATGACCGCATTAATAAAGATTACCACTGAGCAAAACGTGGCAATACTTACCATGAATACCGCTGAAAACCGCCATAACCCTAGTTTTATAGCTGAACTTAATCAACACTTAGATAGCATAGAAGCCAATGGCGATATTAACGCCGTAGTATTAACCTCAAGCAGCGATAAAAGCTGGTCATTGGGAATTGATTTACAGTGGATGGCCAGTTCAGATAACACGCCTACAGTTATTGCTGATTTTATGAATTCGATAGGGCAGTTATTTAAACGTATAGTGACGTTTCCTATGCCTATCATTGCTGCATTAAACGGTCACACTTATGGTAATGGCTCGGTGTTAGCATGTGCCTGTGATTTTCGGTTTATGAAATCGGACAAAGGCTTTTTCTGCTTTCCTGAAGTTGATGTACTGGTACCGTTTGTACCGTCTATGTTTCCGATTATTAATAAAGCGATTAATCCGCAATTTTTTAACCGCTTAGCTATGACCGGCGAGCGTGTTGATGCGCATAAACTGCTACAACAAAATGTGGTAGAAGCGATTTTTGCTGATGAGCAAGCCTTGCAAGCGGGTGTGTTAGAGTTTGCTCAAAGCTTTAATAAAAATCGTTGGATATACGCTCAAAACAAAACCCAAATGAACAAACCAATACTCGATGTTATGGCTGCACAAGACTCGGCTTTTATTGAAAACATCAGCACGCTATTGTGGAAGAAACTACAGCAAAAGTAAGCTGTTTTTATAAAAGTGAGTAAACATAACTACAGTTAATTTACTCACTTTCATGTGCATTAATTAAGTAGGTGTTAAGTGTTATTTAGCTACATTGCTACAAAATGCAAAAGCTAATAACGCTTTATTAAAAGTTTAATGGCTTTTACCTGTCTCATTTCGAGTATATGAGTTAAAATGCTTACATAACCAACTAACAAGATAGTGAATGTCAAACCAAGATCCAAATCTCAGTCGAGAACAAGAAAAGTACGAAAACCCAGTCCCTAGTCGTGAGTTTATACTTACTCACCTTCAAGAGCGTTCAAAACCTGCTAATTACACGCAACTATGCGAAGAACTCGCGGTCAACGATGAAGAACGACAAATAGCATTTAAGCGCCGACTTCGTGCCATGGAGCGCGACGGGCAATTGTATTTTAATAAATTTAAATGTTATGCCCTGATTGACGAAGCCGGTTTAACCAAAGGCAAAGTTGTCGGTCACAGAGACGGTTTTGGCTTTTTAGAAGTTGAAGGCGAGAGCAAAGACTGGTTTATTGCCAAGCATCAAATGAATATGGTGCTACATGGCGACATTGTTCTTGCGAAAGGCACTAAGCGTGGTTCAGGCTCAAAATGCGATGCCCGTATTATTAAAGTGCTTACTAATGAGCGAGCGCCTATTGTTGGCCGCTATTTTGTTGAGCATGGTATTGCTGTGGTGGTTGCTGAAGATCCGCGCATTACCCAAGATATTATTATTTTACCGGGTAACGAAAAAGGCGCACGCCACAACCAAATGGTGCAAGTGCAAATAACTCAAAATCCAAGCCGCAATATGAATGCGGTAGGTAAAGTGATTGACGTACTGGGCGAGCATTTAGCGCCGGGTATGGAAATTGAAGTTGCGCTGCGTAATCACGATATTCCACACGTGTGGCCTGAAGAAGTTGAGCAGCAAGTTGCCCACTTAGGTGAATTTGTTGAAGAAGCCGATAAGCAAGGCCGTGTTGATTTACGCGGCTTACCACTTGTCACTATTGATGGCGAAGACGCTCGCGACTTTGATGACGCTGTTTATTGTGAACCTAAAAAATCAGGTGGCTGGCGTTTATGGGTAGCCATTGCCGATGTATCCCATTATGTAGGTATGAACACGCCGCTTAACAAAGAAGCGATAGAGCGCGGTAATTCAGTGTATTTCCCTGAGCAAGTTATTCCAATGCTGCCAAAAGTATTGTCTAACGGTTTGTGTTCGCTTAACCCTGAGGTTGATCGCCTGTGTATGGTTGCAGAAATGACCGTATCGCAAGAGGGTAAGCTGTCGGGCTATAAGTTTTACGAAGCACTAATGAATTCGCATGCTCGTTTAACCTACACCAAAGTAAATGCCATTTTACAAAATGACGAAAAGCTCCGTAAAGAATACGCAGCTGTAGTGCCACATTTAACTGACTTACAGCAAATGTACATGGCATTAAAAGCAGCACGCCAAGAGCGTGGTGCAATTGAATTTGAAACACTCGAAACCCGTTTTGTATTTAACGCACAGCGTAAAATAGAATCTATTGTGCCGGTTATTCGTAATGATGCGCATAAGCTGATTGAAGAATGTATGATTTTAGCTAATGTTTCGGCGGCTAAATTACTTGAGAAACACGAAGCAAGTGCATTGTTTAGGGTACATGATGAACCCGATAGCGAAAAACTGGGTAACTTTACTCAGTTTTTAACTGAGCTAGGTATTGAAAGCACGCTAAGCGACGAACCCACCCCGAAAGAAATCACTCATGTATTGGCTCGTTTAGGGGATCGTCCTGAAGCTGAACTTATTCAAACTATGCTGCTGCGCTCAATGAAGCAAGCGGTATATCAGCCAGATAACATAGGTCACTTTGGTTTAGCATTATCGGCCTACGCGCACTTTACCTCGCCAATTCGCCGTTACCCCGATTTAGTGGTACACCGTGCGATTAAAGCGGTATTAAAAGCGCAAGGTCAACAAACGTCAGGTGAATACGCCTATAGCGATGATGAAGTCGATCAACTTGGTGAGCAGTGTTCAACTACTGAGCGTCGCGCAGACGATGCCACCCGTGAAGTAGCCGATTGGCTAAAATGTGAATACATGCAAGATCATGTAGGCACGGAGTTTAACGGGGTTATTTCATCGGTTACTAATTTTGGTTTATTTATTCGTTTAGATGATTTGCAAATTGATGGATTAATTCATGTTACCAATTTAGGTGATGAATACTTCCAACATGATGCGGCTAAACATTGCTTGGTGGGTGAACACACACATACGGTTTATCGTTTAGGCGATAAAGTAACTGTACAAGTTGCCTCGGTAAGCTTAGATGATCGCCGAATTAACTTAACGCTTAAAGGCGATGTGGCTCAAGATCGTTATGCGCGTCGTCGTGCGCCAAAAAAGAATGCCCCAGCAAGCGTTCGCTCGCAACTTAAAGCCGGTAAAATACCGGGTAAAAAGTCAGCAAGCGACAGTAAAAAACCAAAAGGTGGAAAAAAGCCTGCAAGTAAAACTAAGGCAGCGGGTAAGTCTAAAGTAAAAGCGGATGACACCACCGCGAAGAAAAAAACCAAAAAGAAAGCGGTCAAAAAGCCTAAAAGACCAGGTAAAAATGCCCGTAAACGTAGTAGCCCAGGAGCAAACAATTCGTGAGTAATGAATTAATTTTTGGCTTTCACTCTGTTGAAGCAATTTTAGCAAAAGAGCCAGAGCGCTTTATAGAAATATACGCCCTTAAGGGACGTGATGATAAGCGTTTATCGCCTGTGATTGAGCAAGCGCGTCAGTTTGGTATTTCAGTACAGTTTATGCAACGAAAAGCGCTTGATAACAAAGCGAAAGATGAACAGCATCAAGGCATTATTGCCAACGTAAAAGCGGCGCGAGTGTTTAATGAGAAAGATCTCGATGAGATCATTGAACGCGAAGACACGCCATTTTTACTGGTGCTTGATGGCATTACCGATCCGCATAATTTAGGTGCTTGCTTACGTAGTGCCGATGCAGCGGGCGTACATGCGGTGATTGTTCCTAAAGACAAATCAGCAAAGCTTAATGGCACAGCACGTAAAGTAGCCTGTGGCGCAGCAGAAACGGTACCGCTTATTCAGGTAACTAACCTTGCACGTACATTGCGTGAAATAAAAGACGCGGGTGTTTGGGTTGTAGGTACTGCCGGTGAAACCGACACACATGTATTTGATGCCAGCTTAACAGGCCCAATGGCGATTGTGATGGGTGCTGAAGGCGAGGGCATGCGCCGCTTAACGCGTGAGCATTGTGATGTGCTCGTTAAAATCCCAATGGCAGGCACGGTTTCAAGTTTAAATGTATCGGTAGCAACCGGCATTTGTTTATTTGAAGTGTTACGCCAGCGCGCAGAAACAAATTAAGCCTAAGCTAATCACATAGGCATTAAAAAGCCGAGATTGATTATCAATCTCGGCTTTTTTGTACTTTTAAGTTAGCGCTTTATTAAAAGCTGTAAGAGTAACCCATTTGTACTGAGCGTGGCTTACCAGGTTGAATACCGCCATTTGCGCGATTAGCAATGTAGGTTTTATCAAATAAGTTATCGACGCTTAGGTATACTTTTTGATTTTCATCAATTAAGTACTTAGCAGCTAAATCCCATACAACACGGCTATCAATCGCATTTAAGCCTGAGTCAGAAAGGTCAGCATGTGCATCCGATACGTAACGTATTTGGCTGTTAACAACAAAGTTATTCACTTCGGCACCAAACGATAAAGCAACTTGGTTTTCTGGTACGTAAGGCATTGCATCGCCTTTTTCTACAGAGCCCCAAATTTCTGAATCAAATGTGTTTTTAAACTCTGAATCAGTGTAGGTGTAAGTCAGTTTAACTGGGAACGCTACTGATGCAGTATTAAACGTACGACCAGCGCTAAATTCAAAGCCTGATACTTCTACTTCACCGTAGTTGTATTGGTCGCCAATGTTGTCGTCGCTACAACCTACTGATGCGGTACAGTTACCATGCATGTTGTCGTAATCAGAGTAGAATGCAATCACTTCACCGTTAAAGCCGTTTGCATTAAAACGAGAACCAAACTCAATGTTGACGCTTTCTTCTTCGTCTTGGTCTGCATTGCCTGGCGCTGCGGGTGCATAACCTTTTTGAATGCCTGCAAGTAACGTTACGTTGTCGTTAAGTGTGTAAGTAGCACCTAAAGACGGTACTAAAATTTCAGTATCGTTTGAAATATCTTTCGTTAAGCCTTGGCTGCGAGTTGGATCTGATTTAGCCCATTCTTCACGGGTAATAGTAATGTCTTCATAACGCAGACCTGCACTCACAACTAATGCATCCATTGTCCATTCGTCTTGAATAAATAGGGTGCTTGCTTTTGCGCTGTCTAAGCGATTGCTATTAGAGCCAGGTGCGCCTTGCGAAGTAAGAGTCATGCTTAAATCTTGATTAAGCGTGTATTTGTCTTCCCACTGGAAACGATCCATTTCGTCTTCGTGGTAACGTACGCCAACCGTAATGTAGTGATCGCCCGCTGGAATGTGTAATTCAGACTGCACGCCTTTGGCTTGGTAGTCGCGGTTATTAGCTTTAACACCTATGTTTTCGATGCCTTCAGCCGTTGGGTTTGCTTCAAATTCACTGTATTGCTCAAGGTAGCTTTCGCTTACTTTACTGGCTTTGTACCAGTTACGGTGGAAGTCATTTAAGTAAGCGGTTGCTAAAAATTCGTAACCTTCACCAAAGCGGTATGCATAGTTTACTTGGTATGCATTATGACGGGTGTTCATCTCATCATTTTGCGATGCCGCATAACGACGGTTAGGATTTTCTTGGTAATCGGCGTTAGTTAAGCCCATGTACGTTTCGTCTGATGTTTCTTCAGAGTACTTAGCTTTAAACTCAATGTTGTGGGCATCGTTTTCACCAAAGGTATGGCCAAATTTTACCAGTACGTCATTTTTTTCAAAACCAGTATTGTCATCGCCTACTGGTAATTCTTTAAAACCATCAGCGCCGTAAGAAAACACTTCAATTAAGCCCGCTGTGTTATTTTTTTCTTTAGCGAAGTAAGCGTGACCTTTATAGTAACCATCGCTACCAAGTGCCGCGTCAACCATACCCATAGAGCTATTTGCTTCAGTTGGTAAGCTGCGAGAAAGTAAATTTAATACACCACCGGTAGTGCGCGGGCCATATTTAACTGAGGCAGCACCTTTTAATACTTCAATTGATTCCATACGACCCATAGTTGGGAAGTAATAAGCCGATGGTGCAGAATAAGGAGCCGGTGCAACGAGTACGCCGTCTTCCATTACTGAAATTTTATCGTTACGGCCAGTACCTGTGCCACGCATACCAATGTTAGGACGCAGACCATAGCCATCTTCTTCTTGAACGTATACACCTGGTACAGATGCTAATACGCGAGAAATATCGGTAAATTCGAATTTTTGCAATTCTTCATCAGAGATAAATGTAGCCGATCCTGGAATATCGTTAATTGCTGCTTGTGAGCCAATAACGGTAATTTGTTCAAAGTTGCGTTCAACGCCGCCGGCATCTTTTGCCATTGCTGTAGCACTTAAAGACAGCGCTACGGCTGCAGTTAACGAGGAAACTAAAAATTTATGTGACATTGATTACCCTAAAAATAGTTCAACTACTAAAATTGGCGTAATTTAAACATGTTAACGAATGAGAATCAATATTATTAAGTTTTAGTTATATTTACATTTGCCGTAAAAATACACTATTTTTATAACATTTTTAACTAGGGTCTGTTGATCTTTCAAGGTTAAATTTGCAGCAGTCAGTTTGGTATTTAGGCAAGGCAGAGCCTATGTGGTGTGGTTATTCCCCATAAATAGGCGATAACGCAGCATCAATGCCAAACAGGCGCTGCCCGAAGGGTTCTGCCTAGGGGCGATTTACTCTTTGTTGCTCGGTTTTTACTTAGCCCACTAGGTTACAAACCTCGCGCCGCGATTAAATCGCCCCTAGTTTGAACAAATCTTAATCCGCAAAGGTCAACAGACCCTAAATGTTTATTCTAATCTTATAAAATTAGGATAATGTAATGGCTAGTGGCAGTTAATTTAACCTGAACTCTGTGTGGGATAGATTTATTATCCAGAGTTCAGGTTATTTAAGCAGTGGGATAGCCTAAGCGCAGCTTAATAAATTCGGCGAGTTTAAATACCGCGTTTTCAGGTTCGCTGGCGGTTTTTACTAAACTAATACCTATGCTGCCAAGCGCAGGTAAATGTTTAGTGTGTAAGTGATAGGCTAAATCGTTAGGTACGGTACTTTTTGCGAGCACTGTTATGCCTAAGCCTTCTTTTAATGCGGCAATTAAACCGGTTAAATCGGCATTACTGTAAACAATACGATATTTAATGCCTGCTTTTTCAAGCGCCTGAGTTGCTCTGCGTCGGTAAATACAGCCCTCAGGCGCGGTCACTAAGGTTACCGTTTCATTTTGTGCCAGTGATAGGTCGCCCACCCACACTAATTGGTCTTGAATAAAAATAGGGAATTTTTCTGAGTCAAGTTGCTCGTTAAGCGCTAACACTAAATCAAATTGATCTTGGCGCTCATCAGAGAGTAGGTGTTTACTTAAACGTGATTTTACTTCAAGTGATACCTCAGGGTAGAGCGCCACAAAATCGCCAATAATGGAGGGCAAAATACGCGCGGCAAATTCGCTAGGGATCCCCAAGCGCACTTTACCGGTTACACTTTCTGAGGTGAACAACTGCAAAATGGCATCGTTATGCTGCACCATTTGCTTTGCCATCGGCAGTAATAACTCGCCATATTGGTTGAGCACTTGTCGTTGCCCCTGCTTTTTAAATAATTTATAGCCGAGTAAGTCTTCTAAACGTTTTACTTGTAAGCTCACTGCTGGTTGCGAAAGGCCAAGTAAATCGCCAGCTTTGGCAAATCCACCAACCTCAACCACCATAACAAAAGTTCGTAAACTGTCGGTTGAAATATTTTTCATATTTAAAATTACTATTTATATGGCTATATATATAAGTATTATTTATCAATTGATAAGTAATTACAATTTGTTGTTGTAAGGCTTGCGCAATATACTTTTGCTATTAAAGATTGATAGGTATTTGTTATGACTTTTAACCCGATTATGTTTGCCCGCCATAGCAACGCTAACAGCGCGGTTATTAATGCCTTACAAGCCGATAGCAATCACGTTGTTATTGACTTTAGTGGTAGCGAAGCATCGGTATTTTTAAGTACTATTTTAGGTCATGACCTCACCAAACTTACCGCTAGTGGCTTTGGCTTTAAAGGCACACTGGATGGCGATTTAAATTCTGATTTTAGCTACGCCGTTTACTACTTTAGCGAAACCGCCTTTCGATTTGTACTTCCTGTTAATGCTAGCCTGCAATTACAAGCGCTCATTAACGAGCAACAGCTTAGATACGATATAGACTTTGTGGTACGCACCGACTTAGCGACCTTTACTTTAAAAGGCGACAATGCATTTGATACCTTAGTTGAGGCATTTAAACTAACCCCAGGGTTACGCCTTGCTGACGCGCAGCTTTGCTATGGCGCGCAAAGTGGAGACGTGTTTGTTACTGCAGTAGATCAAAACAACGAACAGCAGTTTATTGTTATTGCTAAAACTGCCACGCTTGATAAGTGGCAACAGTATATGCAGCAACAGGGCTTTAGTGTTACCAACACTCAAGCAGCCTAACGGGTAAAAAGTTAAAGATTACAATTTGGTAGGCTTATTAATGGCTACCATGTTATTCCCCCTCATTTAATTGAGGCCACGCCCACACACATGGGTTAATTTAAAAGTGAAGGAATATTATGACTTCTAAAACAGTATTACATGCAAAGCACCTTGAAGCCGGCGCAAAAATGGTTGATTTTCATGGCTGGGAAATGCCAATTAACTACGGCTCACAAATAGAAGAACACAACGCCGTACGTAACGATGCTGGTATGTTCGACGTATCACACATGACCATTGTTGATATTCAAGGTGAGCAAGCACAAGCGTTTTTACGCAAGCTAGTAGCTAACGATGTTGCTAAGTTAACCGTACCAGGTAAAGCGCTTTACACTGGCATGCTTAACGAGCAAGGCGGCGTAATCGACGACTTAATTATTTACTACTTTAGCGAAACATTTTATCGCTTAGTGGTTAACTCAGCGACCCGTGAAAAAGATTTAGCACATTTAGCTAAGGTGTCGAGCGATTTTGCTGTAACGGTTACTGAGCGCCCAGAATACGCCATGATTGCGGTTCAAGGCCCTAATGCACGTGCTAAAACAGCCCAAGTATTAAACGCTGACCAGCAAGCTGCAGTAGAAGGCATGAAGCCATTTTTTGGTGTTCAAGCCGGTGATTTATTTATTGCTACAACAGGTTATACTGGCGAAGACGGTTACGAAATTGTAGTACCAAACGAGCAAGCCGCCGATTTATGGCAGCAATTGCTTGATGCCGGTGTGGCGCCTGCGGGCTTAGGTGCGCGCGACACACTGCGTTTAGAAGCAGGTATGAACCTTTACGGCCTAGATATGGACGAAAGCGTATCACCACTGGCAGCTAACATGGCATGGACTATTGCATGGGAGCCAGAAGATCGTGACTTTATTGGTCGTGATGTTTTGGTAAAACAACGTGCAGAAAAAAGTACTCACAAGCAGGTAGGTCTTATTCTTGAAGAAAAAGGCGTATTACGCAGTGGTTCTAAAGTAATTGTTGATGGTGGCGAAGGTGTTATTACATCTGGCACATTCTCACCAACATTGGGCTATAGTGTTGCATTAGCACGTGTACCACGTTCAACTGGCGACACAGCTCAAGTAGAAATGCGTAAAAAATTAGTTAACGTAAAAGTAGTTAAGTCGGGCTTTGTACGTAACGGTAAATCAATAATCTAAATAATTTGGTTATACCAATAAATAAGTTAGCCTTATTCATTGGTATTCTCCCAATCTAAACCAAAGGATGAAAAAAATGAGCAATATCCCTAGCGAGTTAAAATACGCACCTTCACACGAGTGGGTTCGTAACGAAGGCGACGGCACTTACACTGTTGGTATTTCTGAGCATGCACAAGAACTGCTTGGCGACATGGTATTTGTTGAATTACCAGAAGTAGGCGACGAAGTAGATGCTGGCGAAGACTGTGCAGTAGCAGAGTCGGTAAAGGCAGCATCAGACATTTACGCGCCAATCAGTGGTGAAATTGTTGCCATTAACGAAGAGCTAGAAGATGCGCCTGAAACAGTAAACAACGACGCATACGGCGACGGTTGGTTATTCCGTATTAAAGCGTCAGAAGAGTCTGAGTTAGATAACTTATTAGACGCTGAAGGTTACGCGCATACAATTGACGAAGACTAATCGTTAATTAATAAAAGCCCCTCTATGTTAAAACATTGGGGCTTTTATGATTAAAGCGCTTATTTTTCCATACAAATTAAGCAGCTAAATCATCACATATTTTAATCAATACTAGTTACCCATTAGTATTTGGATCATAGGAATCTGGACACATGTCAAACGCCAAATCTCTTGAACAATTAGAGCAAAAGCAAGATTTTATTCGCCGCCATATTGGGCCAAGCCCAGCGCAAGTAAACGACATGCTTAGCGCTCTTGAAGTATCGAGCGTTGAAGAGCTGATCGGTCAAACTGTACCTGCTGGTATTCGTCTTGAGCAAGGTCTTAATATCGGCGAAAGCCGCACCGAAGTTGAAACACTAAGCTACTTAAAATCAGTAGCAAGCAAAAATAAAGTTTTCAAATCGTATATTGGCCAAGGCTACCACCCAACTCACGTACCGCACGTAATTTTACGTAACGTACTTGAAAACCCGGGTTGGTATACAGCGTACACACCGTATCAGCCAGAGATTGCACAAGGGCGTTTAGAGTCACTATTAAATTTCCAGACTATGACCCTAGATATTACCGGCCTAGATTTAGCAAGTGCCTCACTGCTTGACGAATCAACCGCTGCAGCCGAGGCTATGGGCCTTGCAAAACGTGTATCTAAAGCTAAAAAAGCCAATGCGTTCTTTATTGCCGACGACGTACACACGCAAACCATTGACGTAGTGAGCACCCGTGCAGAGCAATTTGGTTTTGAAATTATTGTAGGTAAAGCCGCCGATGCTGTGAACCACGATATTTTTGGTGCGTTATTTCAATACCCGTCAACATCAGGCGAAATTGTTGATATAACTGACCTAATAGCTGGCGTACAAAGTAAAAAAGCGATTGCCTGTGTAGCTGCCGATATCATGAGCTTATTACTATTAAAAGCACCAGGTAAATTAGGCGCCGACGTAGTATTGGGTTCAGCACAACGTTTTGGTGTACCTATGGGTTACGGCGGTCCTCATGCCGCATTTTTTGCAACACGTGATGCATATAAACGTTCATTACCAGGTCGTATTATTGGTGTATCAAAAGATCGTTTAGGTAACGATGCATTACGTATGGCAATGCAAACTCGCGAGCAACATATTCGCCGTGACAAAGCCAATTCAAACATTTGTACTGCGCAAGTATTGCTAGCGAACATGGCTGCGTTTTACGCGGTATACCATGGCCCGCAAGGCTTAAAAACCATTGCACAACGCATTCACCGTTTTGCTGATATTTTAGCAACTGGCTTAAAAGCAAAAGGTGTGGCACTTAAGCACACTACTTGGTTTGACACATTAACAGTGGTTGATGAAAACAAAGCCGACGTGATTGCGCGTGCTGTAGCTAAAGGTGTTAACTTTGCTACTAACCATGCAGGTGAATACTCAATTTCAGTATCTGAAACCACAACCCGTGCAGACGTTGCTGAGTTATTTGATATTATTTTAGGCGAAGGCCATGGCCTAAGCGTAGATGCGATTGCTGCTGATGTTGAAGCAAATGGCAGCGACTCTATTCCTGCAAGCCTAGTGCGTGATGATGAAATACTAACGCATCCAAACTTTAACAGCTACCACAGCGAAACAGACATGCTTCGCTATATTAAGCGCCTTGAAAACAAAGATTTAGCGCTTAATCATTCTATGATCTCGTTAGGTTCATGTACCATGAAACTAAACGCGACCGCTGAAATGATCCCAATTACCTGGCCTGAATTTGCTAACCTTCACCCATTCTGCCCGCTAGACCAAGCAGAAGGTTATCAAGTAATGATTAACGAACTACACGATTGGCTAGTTAACATTACCGGTTACGATGCCGTTTCATTGCAACCAAATTCAGGTGCACAAGGTGAATACGCAGGCTTAATCGCCATTCGTAAATACCACGAGTCACGAGGGGACGCGCACCGTAACGTATGTTTAATCCCAAGTTCTGCACACGGTACTAACCCAGCTTCGGCACAAATGGCCAGCATGAAAATTGTAGTTGTTAACTGTGATAAAAACGGCAACATCGATATGGAAGACTTAAAAGCGAAAGCTGAAGAAGTCTCTGAAAACCTATCATGTGCCATGGTAACGTACCCATCTACCCACGGTGTATACGAAGAAACGATTCGTGAGTTATGTGAAATTGTTCACCAGCATGGTGGCCAAGTTTACATGGATGGCGCAAACATGAACGCGCAAGTAGGTGTTACTAGCCCAGGCTTTATTGGCTCAGACGTATCGCACTTAAACTTACACAAAACCTTCTGTATTCCACACGGCGGCGGTGGCCCAGGTGTTGGCCCAATTGGTGTTAAATCGCACCTTGCGCCATTTATGCCAAACCACAGCGTAATTAACGTACCAGGTACTAATGAAGGAAATGGTGCAGTATCGGCAGCGCCTTACGGCTCTGCAGCTATTTTACCTATTTCATGGGCTTACATTGCCATGATGGGCTCTGAAGGCTTAAAACAAGCGACAGAAATGGCGATTGTAAATGCTAACTACTTAAGCAATGAGCTAAGCAAGCACTTCCCAATTTTATACCGTGGCCGTAACAATCGCGTTGCCCACGAATGTATTATTGACCTACGCCCATTAAAAGAAGCCTCAGGCATTACTGAAATGGACGTTGCTAAGCGCTTACAAGATTATGGTTTCCACTCACCAACAATGTCGTTCCCAGTAGCGGGCACATTAATGATTGAGCCAACTGAATCTGAGTCTAAGGGCGAGATTGACCGCTTTATTGAAGCGATGGTATCGATTAAAGGTGAAATTGATAAAATCATTTCTGGTGAATGGTCTATCGAAAACAACCCATTGGTATTTGCACCGCACACACAAGCTGATGTGTTAGGTAATGAATGGGACCGTGCGTATGACCGTTTTTACGCTGCATTCCCAGTACCAGCAGTTGCAAAAGATAAGTTCTGGCCAACCGTTACACGTATCGATGACGTATACGGCGACCGTAATTTAGTATGTGCATGTCCTCCGATTGAGACATACCGCGACTAATTTTTGAAAAAATTTCCATTGTAGAGTGGGGTTTATCAAAATTATAAAAGCCGTTGCAGCAATGCAACGGCTTTTTTGTGTGAGGTGAAAAGCCATTTCCAATGCTTATGTAGGTTGAGTGAAACGAAACCCAACGATTCTCCAATATCATTACCAACTCTCAAGCACGTAAATATGTATTGTTTGTAGGTCGCTCTTTAGGCATGTGTGATTTAACACAGGAATAATAGGTATCACCGTAGGCGCTGAGCTTGCTGGCGTGCGTGGTTTGTAGGTTGGGCTTTAGCCCAAAAAGTTGTATCACCTTGGCTGATTGCTTTTATTGCTAACTTTTGCCTGGATAAATCCGTGACCTAAATTAGAAACCTTATTCAAGGTTTTGTCGCGCTGGCGACGGCGGCCAAAGAGGGGCTGCCGCTGACCCCTCTCTGGACTCTCCCAGCGCACCCGAGCATCACGCTTAATCCTTCAAACCACAATTGATGTGAACGTAAACGGCGAAGATAGGCCATCCATGGCCTAGTTTCGCCTTATCGCGCATCCATGCGCGATATTACTCATCAATTGCTTATTTTCAGGGCGTGATGACGGGGGAGGGGGTTAAACGTGAGATTAATGATTAATAATTGGTCTAGGTAAGAAGTAAAACTTGATCCTTCGAATTATTACAAAATTATATTTTCCAATCGAATAGGGGTCACCCATTAGAAAGTTCCGGTCAAGCAGGCAGCTGTGTTTCCTTGATCTTTTTATTCAAAAACCAAGTGTTCTTATCATTTAAACTCACTTTAAATATGACTACGCACCCAGTAATGACGTCGATTGGTGTGAATATACACCAGTCACCCATATGAATTTAGGCAGTTTAATTAAGCATTGTTGATGATTAATGAATGCCCTTGGCTTTCGCCTCAGTCATCGTTTAGTACCAATGTCAGTCCAGTTTCTGGCTGTATTTACACACTGCGCTGTAACAATTCTGTGGTTTATGCTTGCACATTACCAATCCTTTAACCCCTTCGCTTCTGCTCCTGACGAATCTAAGCATAAGAATTATTTTCCTAGGATAAAAGATAATAGATGTTGCAAAGGTTTTTTATGAGTTATTTACGTGTGTTAGGTTATTAGGTACACTAATGTTGTATAAAAATTAGCTATCTGACCTAATATAAATACCTTTATTTAGGTCTCAGGAAAATAAAATTATAAGTAAATGGAGTTTAAGTTCATATGGAAGTTCATTTTTATCCAGGTCAGGACCTTTTGGTTATAAAGCAAAATGGTTTGAAATTCGCTCAATTTGAAGCGATGGGAGGCCCTCCAAAAGTTGGTAATGATCCCTATATGGCCGAAGAGCCGACTACGCCAGGTCATTATATAATAGATAAAACAGAAGCTTATAGAACGCCTACTTGGCCTACATCAAAACTAACTTGGGGCACTAAGCTAAAAGATATGCCTGCAAAAGGAGATATTTGGTATGCCCTACCAAGTGGTAAGTGGGGAAGTCTAAATCAGTTATATAAACTACCTGTGCGTAGTGCAATCATGGAAATGCATAAAGAGCTGTATGGCAAAGAAGTGGTACCTGACAAGTGGGTGTTCAATGATTTTGGGCCTACTGCTATTCGTTGGTTTAAAGATATTAATGGTAATAAAATACTTGATGGAAAAGAGCGTCTATCAGGGCAAATGTTTCACACTACGCCGGAGAACGAAGCCGAAAAAGCAACAGGTTCAACAGTTCGATTGGTACCTTCACATGGGTGTATTCATTTAAAACCTAACGATAGAGACCGCTTATTCACCATAGGTGCTTTTAAACGAGGCACTTCATTTACGGTACATAAATATCATGAACGTTATAAATCAAATTAATAAAAGTATCTGCATTTTATCAGTGACGATGAGTGCTTTTTTTTTATTTAGTAATAACCTGCTTGCAGCAAGTATGTACTTGCTGCCTAACGGTAATGAAGTATCTATTGAACTTGATAGCGTATCTACCGTTTTTGACTCAGATAATGGCTGGTTACTTGGAGGTTATAAAATAATAAATGGTAGTAACGCTTCATATGTAAGTTTTATTCCCTATAACAAGGAGCCAATAAAATACTGGCCTTTAACAAGGGGTTATGTATCACAATTTTTCAAAGCTAATAATAAATTTTATGTTATTAGTTCAGCTGGAGATGCTCTTCAAATTGAAGACGATGGTTTAACCTCAACAGGCTTTAAAGTTAAGCCCAAATCTACAGTGGTGGCTGAAAAACCTTATTTAATTGCTTGCCATCCGCGCGGGTGGGCAAAGCTTAGTTCTATAAATACAGGCAGTTGCTATAGGTTGGATGGTACATGGGATATTGAATTATCTTGGACTCAAATAAATATTCCACCAAAGCTGTGTAATGGGAATTTAAAAGTATTAATAACAACCAATAAAAACCAAAATTGGGATGTTATAACCCTTGATACAGAAACAGGAAAAACGCTAACAAGTAAAAAAATAGCAAAACCGAAACATGAAATGTCGTTGTGTGAGCTATAGAAGTTAATAGATTAAAATACTGTATCTATTTTAATAGACTAAATGAACTTGGATTTTGATGTATTGAACACTTTGCTTAATGCGGACTATAAAAGGGCAATATTATTGCTCTTTTATATGCGCTTAAATTGGTTTTTATAAACTATAGCGCGACTAAGCTTTGCTCTAGCATTGCCTTCATTTGTTTTACTATTTTAGCTTCTGTTTCAAACGAAAGGGGTCACCCATTAGAATGTTCCGGTCAAGCAGGCAGCTGTGTTTTCTTGATCTTTTTATTCAAAAACCAAGTGTTCTCATCATTTAAACTCATTTTAAATATGGCCAAAAACCTAAAAAGGTCTGGGCCATATTGGAACTTCGCTGACAGGTGTTTAGGCCAATACAAAGATTGTAAAAGCATACACAGAAGGAAATGAGCAAACTTGTACCAAGGCTAAGTATGTTGAGACAAAGCCAAAGGTGCTGGATTAGGCGTTAGTGGAGGTTATTCTGGAGGGGTTGCAGGCGAGTTAATATATGAGGTTGTTGAAAAGTAATGGAGCCTATTAAGTTGTGGTTTTTAACTCTGTTTCTTACATCTGCGGGTCTTTTCTTTTTTATAATATTACCAATGTTAATAGCTATAAAAGATAAAAAAACACGGTTGGTAGAGGATGTTCTAGATGATGGAAATCGTTTTTACTCATTAAATATCATAACTGCTGGTAGCGGAGCATTGCACTACGGTTCTATATTTCTATTCGATTGGTATGCTAGGCGTTATAAGGTAATAGAGGAGAGAGAAAAGGTACCCAAAAATTTGCAGATGTGGTTTAAGCTTTATTATATTTTGTTTATAACATTTAGCCTTATGTTTTTATTAGCATGCTTAATGGCCTACTTTGTTTAGATTAACTGCTTTTCTTTTTTGTTGATTAAATAATGGATTTGATATTTTTTGGTGTTGGCTTAAGTGTTATTTTTATCATTCTTTTACCTTTAGCTTTTTATTTAAAAGCAAAAAAGCTCAGAACGGTTGAAGATATTTTAGAGCATGGAAATCGCTACTATTCCCTAAATATTTTTATGGCGCTTCATGGTTTACTTCATTATGGCAGTGTATTTTTATTTGATTGGTATGCAAAACGGTATAATTTATTAAGTGATAGAAACAAGGTACCAGCTCACGTCTCGAGATTATTTAAAGTATATTTTGTAATTTTTATGCTTTGCGCACTATTAATGTTTTCATCTGTATTATTTGAATAATGGCTTTAGGTGATGGTCAGTGAAATGAGAGCTACTAGCTTACAGAGTCATTCAATATTAAAATTAAAGTACAGTTTAGCTTGTGCTTTAGCGATAGTATCAAGTGTTATTAGCTACTCATCATTAACATTTACAATGTTAGTTATGCTTTGGCCTTACGATGCTATAAATGAACTTGGGCCTAGGGTTATCGGTTTTTTTATTGGCATATGTGTGTTTATCTTTCTTGGGGCGCTCATATCTACAGGTAGAAGCTGGGTTATTAAAGTTTACCGCTTAGTTGCTGGGTGCTCTATAGCTGTGTCTCTAGTTTATATTTTAGGTTTAATATTTGAGCAAAAAAATGAACGTTTATTTAATGGTTTAGAACTTTCATTTTTATTTATGATTTTTAATTCATTTATATTGCTACTTTTTAAAAGTAAGTATTTAAAGGTGAGTGTTAATGTTATTAAAAGGCTTAAAAGACGGCAAAAAAAGCAAATGGAATACTTAAAAAGCCAGCTCTAAATCATAATCTCCAACAGAATCAGCAAATATTAGATTATTAGTCGCTGTGAATTTTTGAGAATATATAATCTACGTAATATATGGAGAAATATAAGGTGGGATTGGTTAAACCTTTTTGTTTTTTGAGCACTATATTTTTTAGTCAATTGGCGGCAGGAAATGATTTATATTTTGATGTAGGCAAAGCGACACCTTATCTTAGTGTTTGTTCACTTAAGAATGATTTATCTGAAAGTAATACGATTGTTGATTTTACCAATGATTTACTAGGTAAAATCTATCACTCATCTGCAGAGACTGAGAAAGATGTTATTGCTTTAGGCACTAATGAATACTTTGATCAGTTGAGTTATCAATCTGCGCTTGGTGTTACTGAGGAATATGAGTTGTATACTTTGTCAAGGTGCGAACGCTTTGCAGTCAATTTTTTAAATAAGTTATGCTCAGACAAAGTGAGTAAACTTCCATTACCTAAGCTTACATGTACAAAGGCAAAGCAGTATCTTTAAATAAAAAACAAATTTAATAAAACTACATTACAAATTAATTTAGAATATTTTTTAAGGTTTTATTTTCGATTAGTTTTAAAAACCAAAGGGTTATACCTCTTGTTTTAGGAATAAAAGGAACGAAAGGGGTCACCCATTTGGTTTTAAATATACCCACCCCAAAACTACATATAAGTATTAATTGCTATAAACATCCTGTTTGCACCTAGAGTGCTTACCTCTTTTATAACTAATTGTTTAATAGTATCTAATTTAGGATTAGTATTAGTTACTACTTAAAACAATAATAAAATAAGTGCTAGAAATAGCCTTTAATAAAAGAGGTATTCATGGAAGATCTATTTATAGGTTTATTTGCAAATGTCGGCGTTATATTAGTTTTAGTTTTGATATTAAAAGCACTTAAAAAAGTTGATTTAAATCTAATGTGGTCTTTGATTTCGTTAGGTATTTTAGTTTGCTACTTTTTTGCTTTGTTTAAAGGTGGAAAGGTTATCCCCTTGGATATGCTTTTTCCTGATATGTCGTGGAATTGGTCTGGAAAAGTAGCGGCAATAATCCTTTGGTTAGTCGTACTATTGGCTTTAGTTAAATTTAAAGCTAACTTTCGTATTGCGGATGCTGGTTTTACTTTTAGGCAAAATGAAAACTCTATAAAACCCGCTTTTACAGTTATGTGCTTGTTTATCATTTTACAGATAGTTGTATCACTATTTTGGAGTGGTGAACCTAATTACGATTTAGAAACCTTACTTTATCAGGCAACAATGCCAGGCTTTGATGAGGAGCCAATGTTTAGAGGGATTCTTTTATTTTGTATATCTTTGGCAATCATATCTGAACGCTATAATTTAGGTGGTGCGTCAATTAACATTGCAGGGTTGCTCTTAGTGGTGTTATTTGGACTAGTTCATGGGGTTATGTTTAATGGTGGAGAGTGGCACTTTTCTTTCCCCGCTATTTTATTAACAGGCTGCTACGGCTTTATTTTACTTTGGCTAAGAGAGCGCACAGGGAGTTTGGTGTTTCCTATTTTAGCCCATAATAGTGTTAACTTTGTTGGGCAGCTAATCTAATTAAAAGTTTAATTTAAGAGAGGTAAAATCTTGTGTAAGTTTTTACCTCCTCACCGGCAGCAGCCAAAAGGGCTCATTTGCAGGTGACCACAAGTCATTCATGCCTGCAATTTGAGCTCCTTTTATTACCTATGCTTTTAGTGCTTTGCACTGCTAAATTTGCTGCCGAACACTACTCAGCTTGAAAGCATGAGAAGCCCAGTACTTACACTTTAAACTGTTGTACCAATTTTAATAAGTTATTGCCTAGTATTGCCATTTCGTTACTTGCTGTTGATGTTTGCTCAGTTGCAGCTGATGATTGCTCTGTTACTTGTTTAATATTAACAACGTTGCGGCTGATCTCATCTGCAACCACGGCCTGTTGCTCAGCGGCTGAGGCTATTTGCGCGTTCATATCATTAATTGCGCTGCTGTAGTCATTGATTGTTCGCAGGGTTTCACCTGTTTTACTCACTTTTTCAACAACTAAGTCTGTTTGTTGTTGGCTTTTGGTCATTACCTCAATGGCGGTTAATATTCCGGATTGAAACTTATCGATCATTTGTTCTATGTTGGTGGCCGACTCTTTAGTTCGTTGTGCTAAGGTTCTTACTTCATCAGCAACTACTGCAAAACCTCGGCCTTGCTCACCCGCTCTTGCGGCTTCAATGGCGGCATTTAATGCCAATAAGTTTGTTTGTTCAGATACGCCTTTAATAACATCTAATATGGTACTTATATTTTCGCTGTCGGCTTGTAGCTTTTCAATTGCAGAGGCGGATTGATTAATTTCTTTAGTAAGGTTATCAACCGCGTGAACTGTTTCGTTCACCATGCTTTCACCGGCTTTAGCATTATTATTTGAATCACTTGCTGAACTGGCTGCATTTTCTGCGCTATTTGCAACGTCTTGAATTGTTGCATTCATTTGCGTCATCGCGGTGGCAACTTGTTGCGTTTCATCATGCAGCTTTTTAACTGCTGCACTTGTGGTGTTACTAACTATTGAAAGCTCTTCGGAAGTTGATGCAACCTGAGTGGTTTCAGATGCCACTGAGGTTATTGTGGTGCGAATTTTAGCAACAAATTTATTAAATGCGCGGGCAACGTCGCCGGTTTCATCTTTTGATGAATCGTCGACTGTTACGGTTAAATCACCTTCGCCATCGGCAATATCGTTCATTCTATGTGAAAGGCGATTAAGTGCGCCGGTAATTCTCGAAGAGATAAAAATGGCAATAACAATACCTGCGATTAAGCCTGTAAGGGTAATGACAAGCATTAAGCTATATGCAGAGGAGTGCCGTGCTTGAGCTTCTAACTCGTCATTTGCCATATCTTGTTCGATTGCATTTACTAAATTAGCCATTTGAGAAATGGCTAAATCGTTTAGCCTCCTGCCTTCATTTTTAGATAAGACTATTGCTTTGTCGTTTAAATCAGCTCTTGCTAGATCACGAATTTGAAGATTTACCTCAATATATTCATCCCATGTCGCGGCAAATTCATCGAGTAAACGTTTGCCGTTGTCATTGACTAAATTGCGAAGAGTTGCACGTCGCTCTAGCATTTCATCTCGCGTTTGAGCTATGAAGTCGGCGTATTCATCCATGGCTGCTTTTGAGTCTGCCAAAATTATATTTTTTTCAGCTCGAGATACAGCTAAAGCGCCTTGATTGACTCTAGCTGCCAGTTTTACTTTTTCAGCTGAAACATTAATTATTTTACTCATTTGATCATTCATTATGGAAAGGTTATATATACCAATCCCAGCAGTAACAATTAGCATGATGATTATTAGACTAAAACTCGCTAATAATTTTGCTTTAATTGAAGTGAAACCAATTTGATTTAAATTTGAGAGCATTTTTAAATTCCTTTTGGCAGTCCATTTATCGACTTGTATCTTTGAAAAATAACAGGTTCGTTGTAGCACCACTAATTAATAAACTGTAGAACAAAAATTTAATAAATAAAGGTTGGTTTTTAATCAGATTAATTTTGTTATTTTTGATAGACGAGAGAGTTATGAACTTTATTTATTATAATTCCCCGACTTTAATGATTAATATTTTATAAATAAAAGTGTGATGTTTTGGGGTGTTTTTTCTTTTTTATTAAATAGTTAGGTTTTCAAGACTACTTTTTAAATTATCACCGCTTAGGGCTAAACAGTGATAATTGAGAATGAAAAGTCAGCCAGCGAGTAAGGAATTGAGCTGACTTGACTGTATTTAACGTTTACTCTGCCGCATGGGGTAAAACAAATGAGAGTGTGGCTAAATGCTCGGTTTTATCAAATACATTTAAATTCGTGCTTTTTTCGTCGTAGATTGCGGCTATTACGTTTAAGCCTTGGTTACGCAATGGCAATGTGACCAAGCCGTCATGAACCAAAGGGGTCAAATCTTGACTTCAGACATCAAAGGTCTAGATTTATAGTTTACTACTCATTGAGTGAATTACTATGTCTAGGCCTCTGCGAATAGAGTATGAAAATGCGTTTTATCACGTAATGAATCGTGGAAGAGGGCGTGAAAATACCTTTTTGAGTGATGACGACTTTAAATATTTTTTATATTGCATTGAGCAAGCAGGCCTTCGCTTTAATATTGAAGTGCATTCATATTGTTTAATGACCAATCATTACCACCTGCTAATCAAAACCCCTGATGCAAATTTAGGCCGAGCCATGAAGCATATTAATGGCCTTTACACCCAATACTTTAATAGAGTACATAACACCGATGGTGCGCTGTTTCGAGGGCGCTACAAAGCGGTGCTGGTGGATGCTGATAACTATTTATTGCATGTTAGTCGGTATATTCATCGTAACCCAATTGAAACGAACATACCGTTGGTAGAAGAGCTTGCTAAGTATAAATGGTCTAGTTATCCAGCTTTCATTAAAAGGGGAGCGACGCCTAAATGGCTAGTCCGAGGCTTTATATTTTCGCTGCAAGGCAAAAAGCGTAAATATGCTGCTTATAAGCAATTTGTTGAATATGAAAACAATAAAGAAATAAGCGCTTTTTATAGTGCTAAAAAGTTATTGTTGGTTTTGGGTTGTGAGGACTTTATTGAAAACATAAAAGACTATATTGCTAAATCAGATAGCGAAAGAAAGCTTGTTAGTAAAAAACGCTCAGCAGATGATGTTATAGCTTACTTAGCTAAACACTTTAATGTTGAAGTTGATGAGATTATAACGGTTAAAAAGGGGCGAAAAGAGAAAAATTTACCACGCTGGTTTGCTATAAAATTATGCCAAGATTTAACGGGATTAAATTTGCAGGCATTAGCAGATGTTTTTAATGTTAAACACTATTCGGCGATATCAAAAACTGTCGGTAGATTAAATGCATTAATGATTGAAGATAAGAAGGTTGAATTGCAATTAGAAAAACTTCGAGATTGTTTGATGTCTGAAGTCAAGATTTGACCCCTTTTGGTTCTTTTGGTTGTAGGTGGTAAAGAAATACGCCCAGTACATGACCAATTTTACGGTGATAGGGCCGGTACATTACAAGACCCATTTGGCCATGTATGGACAATAGGCACTCATAAAGAAGATCTCAGCGATGACGAGATTAGTCAACGCATGGTTGATCTGATCAGTAAAGAAGAAGACGCATAAATTATAGTGGCTCATAGCTGCTCTACAGTTTTGAAAAATAGGTTTATATTTCATCTGAAGACAGCTATGAGCGAAGCAGATTCACAGAGCATTGTTCAAGATAGTATTTGCATTCATGGCACACGTTCATCTGTGATGTTTGGCGATTTATCAGCTCATGAAATGCCATGAATTCTCTACAATTTTTAACTATCCTAATGATTTACATATATTACTTATTGATAGTTAAAACTCTATCCCTAGTTATATTATGATGCCTCCTTGCTTTGTGTTTAAGCTACAAAACCATCCCAGTTTTTCATGTAAGTCAAAAACTTTTTGCTTAAACCTTCTTTCTTTAAATGCGCCTCACTTACAGGCAGTGGAGTGGGTTTAAAATCAGGATTGGCGATAACTAGTTTAGGAAAGTTGTGGTGTAAAATTGCGGAACGTCCAATAGTAACAAAGTCAGCACCCGCATCTAAAACGGTTTGTACATCACTACCTGAATTAATTTTTCCTGCAACGGTGAGTTTTACGTCTTTATAATCGATGTCGGTAAAATGTTGCAGTAGGCTTTTGTTTCGAAATGCAGCATCTTCAGGCTGTTTAAAAACATCCCACAGCGATATATCTAAAAAATCGATATTGTGTTGGTTAATTAGTTGCTCGCAAACGTCTTTCACTTCGTTCAACTGCATACCAAAACGTTCGGGAGATAAACGCACTCCCAATAAAAAATTAATGCCACAAGCTTCTCTTATACCATCTACTATTTCAAATAGTAGCCGAGCTCTATTGGATAAACTACCGCCGTATTGGTCGCTTCGTTTATTAATTTCGGCGCTTAAAAACTGGGTTAAAATATATCCATGCGCGCCATGCACTTCTACGCCATCGTAACCACTTTTTTGGCCCCGCACGGCTGCTGCAATAAAATCATCACGCAACTGCTGCACTTCATGTAATGATAGTCCGCGTGCGTTATGCTTGCTAACATCCGATACAGAAACTGGGTGCTGTTTTATTTGCTCCTCTGGAGAACGCATACCGCCATGGTGCAATTGTAAAATAGCTAAACTGTTGTTGGCTTTAATCGCTGCTGCCAGTCGTGTGTGGCCTTCAATATGGGTGTCATCATAAATGCCTAATTGCCCGGGAAACCCCTTGCCAACAAACTGTACGTGTGAGGCACAAGTCATAGTGAGGCCAAAACCGCCTTCGGCACGCATGGTTAACCAACGGTATTCATCTTCAGATAATTTGCCATCATCATAACTTTGACTGTTAGTTAATGGCGCTAACATAAATCGATTTGGCATAGTAACACCATTTTTAAAGGTAATTTCTGAACTAGGATGGAGCATCTTTTGTTTATCCTTTATCGTTGTAGACTATAGTTAATGGGGCTTAAACAGTGATTTTATTTTAGGCCTATTATGTAGCGAAAAAATAAACACTGGCCATCTCTTTGATCAGCATAAGGTTATGTTCAATCAAACATCAAGGATTGATGCACGCTTATGCCAGCCATGACACCAGATGTAATGGCTAACGTGCCATTTTGCATAGGATTGGACATGTCTCCTGCTGCATATACGTTATTTACAGAGGTTTGCTTAAATTCATTCACTTTTATTATTTCGCCTTGAGGTGACTCTTCTAATTCACAGTTTAAGGCCTTCACAATGGGGTTGTTTGCGCTTATTTTAGGTGCAACATATAAGCCTTGCATTGCTCGTTCAGAGCCATCGGAAAGTGCGACCGATGTAATGTTTTTGCCATCACCATTTATGTGTGTGATAGGTATGTTTTCTATTTTTACCCCACGTTTAGTCAGCAAGGCTAATTGCTTATCATCTGGCATAAAATTTCCTTGGGTAAATAGTGTTGTGGGCCCCCAATCGGGGATCATTGCTGCTTGATGTGCAGATAAAGGATGGCTTGAAAGTACGCCAAGTTCTCGGTTTGATAATTCATAACCGTGGCAATAGGGGCAATGGATCACAGACTTACCCCAATACTTCAAAAGTCCGGGAATATTAGGCAGTTCATCCTGCACGCCTGATGCGAGAATGAGTTTCTTGGCAACAATACTCTTTTCAGTCATGCGAACTAAAAAACCATTTTGAGCATTATCTTCAACATTTATTACTTGTGCTTCCAAAAAAGTAAACGTGGGATATTGCTGTAACTGGGATAATGCTGTTGTTTTTATTTCTTGTGGTGATTTACCGTCTAAACAAAATATACCATGAGAGTGAGAGGCAAAGCGATTTCTCGGTTTTCCTGCATCTATCACTACCACTTTTCTGCGGCCACGCACTAATTGCATAGCTGCTGCGAGACCGGCAAAACTACCACCTATTATAACAACTTCAGTTTCCATTATATTTCCTTAGCTCTTTACGTAACATCAATAGTTACATAAAGATTGCGCGCTGGCAATACATGTAACTTTAAAGGTTTCATGATAGGATGGCGATAATTGACAAATCGAGCTAATAAAATGAGAAAAGACAGCCGTTTATCTCGCATATTACATGCGATCATTCATATTCATTTTTTGGAAAAAGCAGTCACCTCGGAAAAGCTAGGCAAAATGCTACAAACAAATCCTGTAGTTGTCCGACGCACTATGGCGCTACTTAAAGAAGCTGGGTATGTAACGTCAGTAAAAGGCCATAATGGTGGCTGGAGTTTAATTAAGCCTTTATCTGATATAACGCTTTTTGATATCTATAAAGTGGTTGGAGAAGGTTCATTGTTTACCATAGGCTTAACAGATGAACATACGAACTGCCCAATTGAAAAAGCAGTAAACTCCTCACTTGATGGAGTGATGAGTGAAGCAGAAACTTTGATGCTAACGCGTTTTAAAGAGATAACAATAGAATCACTCGCAAAAAACTTTGAAGGTGAGTCGAAGGTTTAACGTTTTGGTTTTATTAAGAAAGTTTCTAAAGCTGAGGCTGTTTTTTTTACTTGCTAGCTTGTCGCTTGCTAACTCGTTAGCTCTGAAACTATTTTTGTCTAGAGAGATCCGCGACCTACATTAAAAAGCTTATTCGAGATTTTAAATGTAGGTTTGGTGAGCCAAAACAGGGGCGCCACTTACCCTATCTGCGCTTTTTGTAGGAATGGGCTTTAGCCACGTATATTTTTAAAGTAAAGCACCTTCCCCCATGTTTTATCAGTGTGGGTAACGAGCTTTTTTAACTATTATTCTGCCGCGTGGGGCAATACAAATGAGAGTGTTGCTAAATGCTCGGTTTTATCAAATACATTTAAATTCGTGCTTTTTTCGTCGTAGATTGCGGCTATTACGTTTAAGCCTTGGTTACGCAATGGCAATGTGACCAAGCCGTCATCATTACTAACTATTGCTTCTTGATCTGGATCGTTTACTAAATCATTGATTACTTTAGCACCTTGAACAGCTTTACTATTGAAAGTTATGCGGTAACTAACCATAGCTCCTTTTTGATCTGAAAATTCTTCGCCTACAGGAAGAATTTGCAATTGCTGATTTTTAAGCACAGGTACTTGGGTAAGCGGGCCACGTAAATGTACTGCGTACTTTTTAGTATGTTCGCTTAATAGTGCATTGGGGATTGCATCTCGACCTTTAGCAAACCATTTACCTTCCTTTGTTTTACTCCACAACCCATTATCGAGCATGCCAGTAACCGCATAAACGGTTTTATCATTTAGTAGCATCATAGGCCCTGACTCAACAAGCTTTACGTTTTGTTGTTGCCAGTTTTTGTTATAGCCAGTAATGCTTTTAATTTTATTTTGTCGTTTTACGGTATCTAAATCTTGTGCGCCTTCGCCATATATAAAGGCCAACTGTGATGAGCGCTCTGCAAACCATATTGCATGAGCCTGTGTTTGTTCGCTGTATGCGCTTGATATTGATGTGACTAATGCCATGCAGGTGAAAGGTAATATTTTCATTTTTTTCTCTAAATTTTAGGAGGTATTTATTTTTCGATGTTGAATACGTTTAATTCAAAAAGAAAAAACAGCCTCTAATAACTTTGTAAAATTTGTTGCTGTAGGGTAGCTCTTTTTATTCTATTTATATATTATTGCAAATAACAATAATTACCATTTGTATTTCATGTTTATTTAATCGGCTTTACTAAAAAAATTTTAGTAAAAACTTAACCGATTAAGCTTGCGTGATATCTAAGAGATAGAATGAACTTAATAAATCGATACCAAATATCTGCCATATCAATTGCTATAAGTACCATTTTAGCACCTTCTGTATACGCAGCTTCAGCGTCAGCTAACATAGAGAAAATAGCGGTTACGGGTGTTAGACAAGCTTTTCGTGGCGATGTGCCCTTAAGCGAGCAACCACAAAGTATTGAGTTTATATCAGCAGAAAACCTCGATGACGCAGGAGTGACTACACTCACAGATATATTTGATCTAACGCCGAGTATTTCTGAACAAAATGATTTTGGTGGATTGTGGGAAAGCTTTGCAATACGTGGCTTAGTAGGCGATGAGAATATTCCTTCAGGCTTTTTAATTAATGGTTTTTCATCGGGTCGAAGTTTTAGCGGTACCCGCGATACCAGTAATATTGATTATGTAGAAGTGATGAAAGGGCCTGGCTCTGCTCTTTATGGTCGCTCTGAGCCTGGCGGTACTATTAATATCATCACTAAAAAGCCACAGTTTGAAGAACAAGGCTCTTTGAAAGTATCTGCAGGGAGCTGGCAGAGTTATCGCGCTGAAGGTGACTACACTAATGCTATTACCAATGAACTCGCTTTTAGAGTAAATGGTGCAATTGAAGACGGTGAGGGTTTTAGAGACTACCACGAAAATAAAAAAACGGTGATCACACCTTCAATTCTTTGGTTAATATCCGACACAACAAAATTAAATTATGAACTAGAGTATGTTGATCAGAGTGTGACGTTTGACCGTGGCATTGTTGCCCTAGACGGGAAGATAGACGCATTACCTATTGAAACGTTTTTAGGTGAGCCAAGCGATAAACCAACAGAGGTTGATGCGATTTCTCATCAACTGACTTTTGAGCATCAAATAGGGCAATGGTCACTTTTAAATGGGCTTAGCTATAGCGATTCTAAATTTATAAGCGAATCGAGTGATGCTGAACTCGCCCCTAGCAGGCAGGTTTATTTTACTGATGGCGAAACTTTAAGTCGGCAGCATAACGAGCGTGATTTTCAAACTAAAAATATTTCAGCCCGCACTGAGCTAAGTGGTAGCGTTACTGCTGCTGGGTTTACCCATCATTTATTAATAGGTGCCGATGCCAGCAAGTTTGATTTTGATAAACTTTGGTATAGATATCGCCCTACGCTTGAAGATACGCGCTATGCCATTAATATGTATAACCCCGTGTATGGGCAAACAGCACCCGAAGGTTCACTTTTATTCAACAGCACTGAAGTACAGCACAGCTACGGGATTTACATTCAAGATCAAATCGACGTCACTGAGCAGTGGAAAGTACAAGTGGGCGGTCGTTATGATTGGTTTGATCAGCAAATAGATAATCATATTAATCAAAGTCAGTCTAAAAGCAATCAGAGTACATTTAGCCCACGAGTAGGCTTAGTGTATGCTTACTCAGACGATATACAGTATTACAGCAGTTACTCTGAAGGTTTTAGGCCAAACAGTGGTTACGATATAAATGGTGATGCATTTGAGCCAGAATCAACAACCTCTATTGAGGCGGGTGTTAAATTTAGCACCGATACCCTAAATGGTAGCTTTACTGTATTTAGCGCCGAAAAAAGCAATATGTTGACCACAGATTTGCAAGCAGGCGTGTCGACGGCGTTAGGCGAGGTAACTAGCGAAGGCGTTGAGTTTGATTTACACGGTTATATTACAGAGCACACCTCATTTGATTTGGCCTATACCTACACCGATGCAAAAACAGCAAACGACACGGTTAATACAGATTGGTGGGTAAAATTACCAAAAGGTAGCCCTTTACTTAATATTCCTAAACACAGTGCAAATGCACGTATTAAAAGAGAATTGAATGATTTAATCGATTTAAATGCAAGCGTTGGTATAGCTGTTCAGTATGAGGGGGAGCGCTTAGGTGAAACCATAGACCCTACGTACTACTTACCTTCGTATACACTGGTGAACCTGTTCGCAACTTACAACGTTAATGAAGATGTGATTGTACAACTGAACATTAATAACGTGCTGGATAAAGAATATTACTCAAATTCTTACTCTGCAATTTGGACTCAACCAGGTGAGCCAGTCAATTATAAACTGAGCTTAAAATATAACTTTTAACTTACCCTTGGGGCAGGCTTAAAGATGCTTGCCCCATCACTTTACTCAGGCTGTGCTTCTGTTCCAAGTAAAGTGTCAATGTAGGCGAGTTCTTCGCTAAAAATACCACTAAAAAATGCATTCTGTTCAATTATTAAGGCGTCATTAGGTTGAGCTTTGTAGCTTTGCTGGCATCTGATAATTTCACGGGTTAACCACGAGCACTCATTGCTTGCAGTGTTTATAGCTGTTTTTAAAAAAGAGGGCCATTTGATTTTTTGTAAATTAAAGCGATAGAGCATTACAGCTATACGCCCATAGGCTTGTTGCTTTTGTGATGGTGGGTTATCACTTGTTACTATCTCACTGTTTAACAGCTTACTGCTAAACAGTGCTTGTTGCAGCGCGACTTGCTGTGGCTTACTTAAAAAAGTCGTTGTCATAATGCGTGAGTAGCCTTGATTGCAATAGAAAATAGCATTTAGTATTAAAGGCTAAGCAAGGCGTTTTACGACTCAAGCAGCACCGAAAAAATGCAGCAACAGTGATAACAAAGTTGGCCTGACTCTTTACTGAATTATCAAAATACAATTGTAATTGGTTAGATAGTTTTGAAGAATAAAACTTAATGAAACTGCACTTCCATAAAATGAATTCTACGTTATTATTTAAATACTTTGATCAACTGCTGAGATCACCTTGAATTACTTAGCCCACCTTTATTTAGCACAGCCTACGGCTGATTCTCATTTTGGCAACTTACTGGGAGATTTTGGTGGTCAACGGCAGCTAACATACATACCTACAAGTGTTAAAAGTGCGCTAGATAACCATTATTTAGTGGATAAATTTACTGACACACATCCTTTAGTTAAAGAAGCTAAACAGCTTTTTTCAGCTAAGCGCAGGCGCTTTGCAGGCGTGGCTGTTGATGTGGTGTTTGATCATTTTCTTATTGCGCATTGGCAGCAGTTTAATAATCAATCACTAATTGATTTTAAGCACACCAGTTATGGGTTTTTGGATAAGCGTATACCTGTAATGCCTACACGAATGCAACGTGTAGTAACCAGTATGACGCAAAACGATTGGTTTAAAGAGTATGAAAGCGTTGATGGGGTTGGGCGGGCGCTTGATAATATTGCTAAACAGATTCGTTTTACTAATAATTTTGCAGGCACCGCTGAAGATATAACCCGCCATTACAGTGAGCTAAACGGGCTATTTTTAGCGTTTTTCCCTGAGTTAATTAAACACGTTAATGAGTTTAATTTGGAGAGCGCACCAAAATAGAATGCGCTTTCAATACAAGTGGTTTAGTCGTCAGGCCCTTTTAAGGTAAACACTAAATGTTTTCGCATATCTTTTAAAATCACGCCTTTTTTAAGCATTGCGCCGCTTAAGCGCTTTTGCCATTTTAATAACTCTGGTTCTGCCGCAGTTAATGCTTGTTGGTTTTCAAATTGAAAACACATCAGTAAAGAGCCCGGAAATAAGTGATATTCCACATCGAACCAGCATTGCAGCATACCTGGGATTTCAGCACGGCCTTGTTCTTCTATTTTATCAGCAACACTGAGGACGAGTGCTTGTTGTTTTACTTGCACAGCAGATAGTTTTTTCATGGGAGATGATCCAATTTAGAGGCTAAAAATACAGCCGGAATAGTGCATTATACTCAAGCTTTTAGGCAGGCAACAATGTTAACCTGAGTTTTAGTTATATGCAGAACAAATTAATAAGGTGCGAAGGCTTTTGGATTCTCACATCTAATTTAACTTCCTTGAACTCTGCTTGAGATAGGTTATTTATTCAAAGTTCAGGTTAATTAGTTAGTCGTTACTTTTCTTCTAAGTGCATTTTTTATGTGGCTTGGATCTGCTTTGATAAAAACAAGTTAGTAACGTCTGCGACTTTGATTAACGACTCTTTATCAGCATGACTCCAAGTTACCTTTGAGCCTACACTTTCACAACAAATAACACCTAATGGTTTGCTATCAAGTATATAGATGTAATCAAGTAAAGAATAAATATTGAGCGGCTCAAAGTAAGAGTGAGAGAATGGCTTGGTTACGTCGTTATTTCTGGCGTCGGAGGCGTCGAGTACTTGGTTGGTTAAAATATAGTTGAAATAAGCAGGGGAGTTTTCTGTGTATAGAACAGTTCCATTTGAAACAACATCATTTTCATCAAGGCAAGCTAAGCAATTTAATGCACTGTAATCTTTATTAAATAACCACAGACTGACTCGATTAGCATTGGGAATAAGCGCTTTTAACTCTTTGCATATTTGCTTTAGTTTCCTGTTACTAGAAACATTAGGATCGCTAATTTTTACTGCTAAGTTTTTTAAGTTGAGGTTTTTAGGATTATAAACATTGAGTAAGCTATTGAGCTTAGCTTTATCAAACGGTTTAGTTAAGTAGCCATCCATACCAATACCTAAATAATGCTCAATGTCTTGTTTTAGGGTATTTGCTGTCATAGCTATAATTGGAACTGTTTTACCTGCAGGGAGTGCTCTAATAGCCTGTGTGGCTTTTATGCCATCCATTTCAGGCATTTGTATATCCATGAAAATTAAGTCTACCGAGTGCTCTTTGAAGTACTTAACACATTCTTTACCATCCTCTGCGATAATTAAATTAGCATTATGTGCTTTGAGCATTTTAACGATAATAAGCTGATTTATTTTATTATCTTCGGCAATTAATAAAGTACAACCTTTCAGGTTTGTTATATCAGAGCCCTGCTTTGCTACTGATGGTAATAAAGCAAGCTCAAAGTTTTGCTCGTAGGTAAATGTGGAGCCCTTACCTATTTTGCTGGTAAAGCTAAGCTGCCCCTGCATTAATTCACTTAAGCGAGCACAAATTGATAAGCCTAAACCTGTCCCCCCATATTCTCTTGAAGTTGATGAGTCTGCCTGATGAAACTCTTTAAATAAATGTTCTTGAACAGTCTCATTAATGCCAAGGCCTGTATCAATAACTTCAAATTTGAGTAATTGTGTTTGCAATGTACTGCTTTTAATACTTACTTTCAGTTCGACTTGACCAGTTTTGGTAAATTTAATCGCATTTGAGCATAGGTTATTTAAAATTTGCGAAACCCGGAGAGGATCGCCTTTTAAACTCTCTGCTATTTTAGGATCTACCGACTTAATAAGTTTTATACCTTTAGCAGACGCTTGCTGTAACTGGGGTTTTATTACATCGCTAATAACGTCATTAAGATTGAAGTTGATATGTTCAATCTCTAATTTACCAGCCTCAATTTTAGAAAAGTCTAAAATATCGTTTACAATATTTGATAAGTAATGTGCTGACTTTAATATACTTTTTAAGGTGTTATCTTTTTCCTCTGTTGTGCCTTCTGATATGGCAAACTCAGCTAAATTTAAAATCCCATGTAATGGGGTTCTCAACTCATGAGTCATATTTGCTAAAAATTTACTTTTTGTGTTGTTGGCTGTATCAGCTTCTTCTTTTAACTTTTCTAGTTCTTTATTGTGTGCTTTTTGTTTTTCTAATGCCATCACTAGCTTTTTATTATTAAGTCTAAGCTCTAATTGCGCAATAACTTCTTTGCTCAAAACCGTGAGTGCATTTATCTGTTTGCTTGAGAGCTTTTTTGGCTTATCGCTAATAACACATAACGTACCAATAGCATTGCCTCTAGGAGTTATAAGAGGTGCACCTGCATAAAAGCGAATATTTGGGTCGTTTGTAACCAAGGGATTATCGTGAAAGCGGGTATCAGTAAGTGCATTTTGAACTTCGAACACTTGGTTTTCTAAAATTGCGTGAGAACAAAACGAGATATCTCGGGCTGTTTCGGCTACATCAATACCTTGCTTTGATTTAAACCATTGCCTGTCGGGAGCAACAAGGCTTATTAGTGAGATTGGCGTTTCACAAATATCAGATGCAAGCTGGGTTAAGTCGTCAAAGGATTTCTCAGCTTCAGTGTCTAAAACATCATACTCATATAGGTCTTTTAGCCGTGATAGTTCATCTTCAGGTGTTGACGCTTTTATCATTATGTAACCTTGTTTTGATGTGCCTAACAATGAGTAATCGAATAAAAATAATAATGGATGCGCTAGCGTAAAATGCAATTAAATTATTATACTCAAGTAGTTAGCTTATATGACCTTAACAGTTTTTGCTAATTGATTTAAAACTGCTCAATCAACAATTCTATTACGGCCTTTCGTTTTTGCCTCGTATAAATAGTCATCAACATATTTTAAGCTGTTTTGTAAGCTGATAGAGCCATCATGAGTAAGTAGCCCAATACTTACCGTAAAGCTAATATTAAAGTTGCGATAGTAAACTTTATGTTCATTTACTGCGTGTTTTATTCGCTCAGCGGCTTGCTTAGCTTCTGCTTTGTTTGTGTTGGGCATAATAATTAAAAACTCTTCACCGCCCAGGCGAAATACAAAATCTTGTTTTCTGGTTAAAGCGCGTAATGTATTGGTAAGCTCTTTTAAGCTTAAATCGCCAGCTTCGTGACCATAGTTATCATTTATTGCTTTAAAATGGTCTATGTCGAGCATTAATAACGAAATATAGGTATTTTTATTCTGCGTTTTTAATAGCTCATCGCTGAGTGTTCTGTATAAAGTTCGTCTATTTAAACAGCCTGTAAGTGGGTCTATATTGGCTTGTTTTTCTAGCTCTTGATTAAGAGAAGAGAGCTCTTGAGTACGCGCCTGAATACGCTGCTCTAAACTGGTATTAAGCGCGATCAGTTTGTGTTCTATGTTTATTTCTTTGGTTACGTCGTTTTGAACAGCAAAATAATAAGCTACTTTTCCATCTCTAAAAATGGGTGATATGGCCAGTTCATTCCAATAAGGGTCGCCACTTTTTGTGTAGTTTAAAATTCTTGTAGTTATGGGGAGCCCTTTTTTAAGATGAATTTTGAGTTGCTCTATTGTGTTGGCATCAGTTTTTTCACCTTGTAAAATAGAGCCAAGCTTTTTACCTTCTACTTGATTCAGTGGGTAGCCTGTAATTCTTTCAAATGAGCCATTTACCCAAATAACACGCTTGTCTTTATCGGCAATCACCATTCCTACTGTGGTTTCTTTGAGTGCAGTAACTAAAAAGTCCCGCTCCAGAGCTATTTTTTCACTCCCTGATATGTCTTGAAAAATGCCATATAGCTTCGTGATTTCACCGTTTAAATCTCTCGATACATTGCCGCTTGATATTACAGTGCGCTCTTGTAGATCGTCGTCTACAACACGAAGCTTTATACAACTCCATTCTTGTCCGCATGCAAGAGCTTGCTCGACCGCATCTGTTATTTTGGATTTGTCATCTTCATGATAAAAATTTATTGCAGTATCTAGTTGAGGGGAATAGTTACTCGGTGAAACACCATGAATGGTATAAATTTCATCGGTCCAAAATAATTGGTTAGTTTTACAGTCGAGTTGCCAATAGCCTACCTTTAAAACTTCGCCGGCATTTTCTATGATGGTTTGTAATTCGTTATTGCTAATAACAGACGACACTTGGGCAAAGTGCTGGTTAAAAACTAAAACCATATGTTGGTGTTGGTTTTGCTGCACGCTGTGTAAGCAACAATTTAGTTTAATGGAGTAATCGGTTGCTAATGTTAGTTCAATATCAAATTGGTCTAACTCATTATGTTGCGATTTTAGTGCGAGAATTTGTTGTTGTAATAGAGCTTTGCTTTCAGTAGTACAACAGCCATAAAGGCTTTCAATGGTGGGTACTTTTTTAGCTGCAACATTTAGCTCTGACCACCTTGGAGAAAGATAACTAAGCTGATTATTATTATCAAATACCATTAAAAGAAAATTACACTTTTCTAGCAGCGCAATATTTATGTCTTTAATATCCATAAGCTCCCTACATATGAAAAGTATTACAACAATAAGGTTGAGTATAGACACCTTCTTTTATTTTTTCAGTTCAAGACAGTGTTAATAGTGGTCAGAATTCTTACTAAAAGTGTATTTCAGGTTTGTTTTTATCACTTTCCTGATAAGGTATTGGTTGTATAACAATATTTTAACGTTATTTCGTTGTTGTTAACGCAGAACGAATCACTGGAGAGTTTAATGAACATATTTCGATTGAGTGTTGTTACCTCGTTTTTTTTCGCTGCTAATCTCTGTGCTACTAGTGCACATGCAAATACTAAAGTAATTCATGCCGGAGAGTTATTGGCTATTCCCGGAGAAAAACCACAACAAAAACAAACTATAGTAATAGAAAATGGCAAAGTGCTCTCGGTATCTGCGGGTTTTTTACCCATAGCTCGATTTGGCGAAGATGCTCAGTTAATCGACTTATCGACCCGCTTTGTTATGCCAGGGCTTATGGATATGCATGTGCATTTACAAGGTGAGCTTGGCCCTGATAATAAAAAAGAGCTGGTGGAAATGTCTGATGCAGATGTAGCAATGCGCAGTGTGCATTTTGCTAACAAAACTCTTATGGCGGGCTTTACTACTGTGCGTGATGTGGGAAGTCAAAGCGAGCAAATGTATGCATTACGTAAAGGCGTAGAAAATGGCTGGGTTGATGGGCCGCGTATTATTGCTGGTGCTGGCGTTACTATTACTGGCGGACACTTAGATGTTGATGGTATGAGCCCTGATTTTCTCACCATAAAAACACCGCCAACAGTGTGTGATGGCGCTATTGAATGCCGCAAAAAAACTCGCTATGCAATTAAATACGGGGCTGATTTAATTAAAGTTGCTTCTACCGGTGGCGTGCTTTCGGATACTACTACGGGCACAGGGCAGCAAATGCAAGACGATGAACTTAAAGCTGTAGTTGATACAGCGCATGGTTTAGGGCGAAAAGTAGCTAGTCATGCGCATGCCGCTCAAGGTATTAATGCAGCATTACGTGCGGGCGTTGATAGCATTGAGCACGGTAGTTACACCGATGATGAAGGCATTAAATTATTTAAAGAAACAGGGGCTTATTTAGTCCCTACTTTGCTTGCAGGGCACACCGTAGTTGGGTTAGCAAAAAACAGTGACTTTATGTCTGCGCCAATTAAAAGCAAAGCAATTAGGGTAGGGGGCGATATGCTCAACAATTTTACTAAGGCTTATAAGGCCGGGGTAAACATTGCATTTGGTACCGACAGTGGCGTATCTAAGCACGGCATTAACGCAAAAGAAGCGGTATTAATGCATCAAGCAGGTATGACTCCTGCTGATATTTTAAAATCGGCAACCGTCAATGCTGCTGATTTAATTGATATGAGCCAGCGCTTGGGCACCATAGAGCCTGGTAAGTTTGCTGATATTATTGCTTTGGACACCAGCCCACTTAGCGATATTAGCGCTTTAATGGATGTCGATTTTGTAATGAAAGAAGGCACGATTTTTAAACACCAATAAATACCCTATTTATTTTATTAATAATGACGCAATAACGCTGGTAGGTCGTATAAAAATTTTATAAATGGCTGCTGGCGTTTTTTGGTCATACCGCTTTTAAGGTTATAAAGGAAGTCTTTTATTTTGAAGAGCTTAATAGTTTTATTTTTAGTTGTATGGCCTTTTTTGGTTAATGCCAACGCGCAGATAGTTGAATTTCCTGATGTAAATAATAATGTGGCATACGCAAGTGTGGCTTCATTGGGGTTTACCCCTGCGGATGAAAAAATAGCATATGGGGATAATGAATCGCAGTTCGCATTACTTTGGCGCGCAAAACAAATCCAGCCGCAAAACCCGTTAGTTATTTTACTTCATGGTGGTTGTTGGCTAAGTGCATACGATATTAAACATACCTATGCGTTAAGTACGGGGCTTGCACAAGCAGGTTTTAACGTATGGTCTTTAGAGTATAGAAGAAGCGGCGCAAGCGGTGGTGGCTGGCCTACAACGTTTAATGATGTAAAAGCCGGAATTTTAGCGGTAAGTAAATATAATAATGGCGAGTTTAAATTAGCTGACTCGGTTGCGGTAGGACACTCCGCTGGTGGGCATTTAGCTCTGCTTGCTGGTGGTGAAATTGATCAGCTCAAAGGGGTTATTGGCTTAGCCCCTATTACTGATATAAAAGCGTATGCACGCGGTAATAACAGCTGTCAAAAAGTGACAAAGGATTTTATGCAAGGTATGCCAACTGATAAACCCAAGGCTTACACGCAAGCGAACCCGAGCGAGCAGTCGCTTCATCCGCAGAGTATTATTTTACAAGGTGACCAAGATACCATCGTGCCAGCTTTTAATTTAGAGCAGCTTAAACGACCTGTGGTTATGCTAAATGGTGTGGGGCATTTTGATTGGATCCACCCAGGTTCTGAGGCATTTAAGACACTAATACAAAATTTGAATGAGAAGTAATAATGAATTTTAATGAGATTGTAGCGCTTGATAAAGCCGATCCGCTGGCTAATAAACGTGATGAATTTGATTTACCCGCAGACACTATTTATCTCGATGGTAACTCATTAGGGGCTTTGCCTAAAGCCGTAAAATCGCGCGTAGCTGAGGTGGTAAGTCAGCAATGGGGTAGCCATTTAATTAGAAGTTGGAATGATCACCAATGGATTGATTTACCAACTCTGGTAGGAGAGAAAATAGCGCCGATTATTGGCGCAGCAAAAGGCCAAGTGATTTGTTGTGACTCGATTTCAGTTAACTTATTTAAACTGTTAAGTAGTGCATTATCGTTAAACCCTGAGCGAAATGTGGTGTTATCCACCGAGGATAACTTTCCTACTGACTTATACATGGTACAGGGGCTAAGTGAGCTATTAGGCCCCGACTTATGTCAGCTTAAATTAGTGGCAGAGCAAAGTATTGAGCAAAACCTTAATGATTCAGTGGCTGTGTTGCTATTAACGCAGGTCAACTTTAGAACCGGTCAGTTGCTGGATATGCAAAAGCTCACCCAGTTAGCCCACGAGAAAGGCATTTTGGTGATATGGGATCTAGCCCATAGTGCGGGAGCTTTACAAGTTGAACTTGATAACTGTAATGCTGATTTTGCCGTTGGCTGTGGCTATAAATACTTAAACGGTGGCCCAGGCTCACCTGCATTTTTATATGTGGCTAAACGCCACCAAGCTGCTGTAAAGCAGCCCTTATCAGGTTGGATGGGTCATGCCAAACCATTTGCTTTTGATGCAATATATCAAGGTGCTGATACTATAAATCAGTATTTATGCGGTACACCTAGTGTGATTGCGATGAGTGCTTTAGATGCCGCTCTTGATGTATGGCAAGACGTAGACATTTCTCAAGTAAGAGAAAAGTCGATTGCACTTGCTGACGTATTTATTAAATTAGTAAAAACACATTCATGCTTAAGTGATTTGCGCTTATGTTCCACTGAAAATTCGAGCCAAAGAGGTAGCCAGTTAGCATTTTCACATACCGATGCGTTTGCTATATGCCAAGCGTTAATTGAAAAAGGGGTAATTGCAGATTTTCGTGCGCCTAATATTTTACGTTTTGGTTTTACACCTCTTTACACCTCGTTTGAAGAGATTTGGCAGGCAGCAACTATTTTAGCTGAGGTAGTTAAAAGCCAGCTATATACCCAGCCACGTTTTAATTTAGCGGGTAAAGTGACGTAACTTTATGATGAGCCATTATTATAATGGCTCATAGCGTTTCTCAAGTTAAAAAAGGCATAGCGTTAGCAGAATCACTAGCAGCGCCTTTAGGTTATTATTGCTCCTTTTCTAGATGAAAGTAATTAAGTTGTACTCTCATCTCGGTAGCTTGTTCTGCCATTTGACGCGCAGCCGCCATTGTTTCTTCTGTAATCGCTGAGTTAGCCTGAGTTAGCCCCGTTAACCGTTGTACAACAAGATTAACCTCTTTAATTGCTTGCTCTTGTGCGGAGGTTGAGTGCGCTATATGTATTATATTTTTACTAACATCGCTAACAGCTTGCATTATGTGTTTTAGTTTTTTCCCTGAGGTGTCGGCTAATTCAGTTCCAAGTGCTATTTTTTGATTACTATTTACAATAATACTTTTTATCTGCTTCGCAGATTTAGCACTGCGTCCCGCTAAATCACCCACTTCATTAGCGACTACAGCAAAGCCTCTTCCATGGTCGCCAGCCCTAGCTGCTTCTACGGCGGCATTAAGTGATAGCAAGTTAGTTTGAAAAGCGAGGTTGTCAATAACCGAAAGTATTTCGTTAATATCTTTACTGGCTTCATTTACTTCATCAATCGCGCTAACAGTCTGTATTGATAATTGGTTTCCTTCTTCAGCGATTTGCTCTGCATTGCTTGCCAATGCCACGGCACTTTTTGATTGTTCAGATACTTTAGTTAGCTCATCTAGCATTTGCTCAGTACTTGAGCTTGCCTCTTCAAGGTTGGCAGCTTGCTCTTCTGTGCGTTTACTTATTTCAGTATTACTTGAAGCTATTTCACCTGCATTTTGCATAACCTGGCCAGCAGATACTTGAATCTCTTGAATGACATTGGTTAATTTAAAGATGGTCGCGTTGGTGTCGTTTTTTAGGGTGTTGAATACGCCTTGATATTGCCCCTCTATATTTTTGGTAAGGTCACCTTTAGCTAAGTTTGACAAAACGCTACTTACTTCATTTATAGCTAATGAAACTAATGAGGTAGACTCATTAACATTATTTTTTAAATCTTCCAATTGGCCTTGCAATGGTTGTTTTAATTGATGAGAAAAATCGCCATTTGCCATTGCAGCCATCACTTGATTAAGATCATTTATGACATGTTCAAGGTTTGTTACTGAGTGGTTTATATCTGTTTTTAAACTATTTAGCTGGCCTGTCATAGTCGATGAAATAGTATGATCAAAGCGCCCCTGACTAATTGCTAGCATGACTGATGAAATTTCAGTTAGAGCATTATCAATAGCAGTAATTGATGTATTGATGTTACTTTTTAACTGCTCAAGTTGACCGCTGGCTTCACCTTTAATCATTTTTTTAAAGTCACCTTTACTAACAAAGGACATGACTTCACCTATTTCATTCATTACATTATTTAAATTAGCCATACTGGAATTAATATCTTGTTTTAAAATATCAAGCTGTCCAGCTAAGGGGGCATCTAATTGCGCTGAAAAATGGCCCTGTCGTAATGCACTCATAACGTCACTAATACCATCTATGGCAATACTTAAGCTATTCACTGAGTTATTCACGCTGTCTTTTAGCTGGGCAAGTTTTCCTTTAGCTGGATAGGTAATTTGCTCTTTAAAGTTACCTTGCTCTACGTTAGCCATAATATCTACGATACTATTCATTGTGTTGTTTATTGAGGAAAGCGATTGGTTAATATTACTTTTTAAGGTGCCTAATTCGCCTGACATTGAGGCATTAATTTGAATATCAAATTGACCATCAGCCATAGCAATCGCAATGTTATTTAATTCGTTTATTGCCCCGTTTAGTGAACTTGCGCAATCGTTGGTTGCTTGTTTTAACGTAGCTAACTCTCCTCGACATGGTGCTTCAATACGTTGATCAAATTTACCCGCAGCCATTTGATTCATAACGCGATTTGTTTCACTAATAGATAACTGCAGCGCATCAAGAAGAGTGTTAAATGCTTGAGTGCTAACGCCTATTTCATCGCTTGAATAGACAGTTGCTCGTAATGAAAAGTCACCTTGTTGTTCAACTTTTTTCATCGTATCAGCTAGTGCATGTATTGGTTTTGTGAGTGTTCGCGCAAACCAATATGCGGCAATAGTAACAATAAAAATAGTGACAAAAAGTATCACAATGAGTAGTTGGGAAAGAGTCGTTATTGACTCAAAAGCTTCTTGTTCGTCCATTTCTGCTATAAGTGCCCAGCGAACATTAAATACATTTACAGGTGCAAATGCAGATAGCACCATTTCATTGTTATAGTCATTTATAACATGCTGCCCTTTTTCATTTTTTAGTGCTTTGATTACAGATAAGGTATTTACAGTGCCTTTATTTGGGTTTCTAAATGAGCTTTCTACAGAGTGGTTTTTCGGATCAATATACGAGTCAGAGCGCATTAACCCTTCAGGGCCAACAAGGTAGGTTTCTCCGCTTTCGCCCAACCCGTCGCGTTCTTTCATAATTGAATTAATATCTTCAATCGATAATTGGGCAGCTAAAATAGCAACCGTTTTACCATCAACAACAATAGGCTTTCCTATAAAGCTTGCAGGGGCATTATATGAAGGGGAGTACTGTTTATAATCTGCAAAAGCAATTTTTTGTGGGTTGCTGCTGTCTTTTAATTGTCTAAATAGGTTCGCTAAATTACTTTTAGCGTAGGGGCCTGTTTGCAGCGATGTTGCAAAGTCTACTTCTTTATAAACAGAGTAAACAATATTGCCATTTGCTGGGTCGATAATGAAAATATCGTAGAACTTATTTATATTAGTCATATCGCGTAGATAAGGGTGATATTGGCGGTGCGCTTGCTCGTAAGAGTCTGATTGCTCGGTGGTGGTTAGTTTTTGTTTTTCACCGATTGGGTTTGGGTTATTAGCTAGATAACGAGATTGCAGCTCAATACTTTTTGGATTCATTTGCTTTAATAGAGATGAAGAAACTGTATCTGTTGGGTTTAGCTGTTTAAATTTTGGAGCAAAAGACTCTTTATAAAAGCGATTTAGAGACTCTGATGAGGTTGAAGGGGAGGTATTATTAAATCCATCTATAAACTTTGTCGCAATATTGGCCATTTCTGGATTTGCTTGCAGCGCATTAAGCTTTTTTTCAATGTTGTTAAAATAGCGTTTAACAGCGCTTTGTTTTACTTTACTCACAGCGTCTAAACGCGAATAAACCTGTTCTGTCATCGAGTTTGAAGCTGTATTAATTGCGACAATAATAATTATTGTTATTGGCACTAGGGCAACAACTAAAAAAGCGGAGATGAGTTTTTTTGTTAAGTTTAATGAATTAAAAAAGTGGTTAATTATGAGCATTACTATGTCCCTGTAATAAGGTCTGAACCTCAAATGAGCATAGAACACAATTTGTGAAGATCTAGTTAATAATTAAAGTAATGAGTTTTTATTACAAAATAGCCAAAGCTGATACAAAGCACTTTTAATTTTAATGTAATTGCAGCATGCTTTTTTAGCGGTTTAAAAGCAATAAAGCGTAGAAGTACTTAAGTGCTCCTACGCTTTACTATTTAATTGATGTTTTAACGCTAAAAAAGCAAACGATGTTAGAGCGCGACTAAACTTCGCTCTAACATAGCTTGAATTTGCTTGACTATTTTAGCTTCGGTTTCGGGTTCAAACTGGGCAATTCGAGGGGTGTGAATATGCCCAGTCGGAATATCTGAATTTAGCTGATTACGCAGCCGAATACTGCGGTACGAAATTTCGTTAGACAGGTAACCACCGCCACCGCCACGTACTGCAGTTGCCTCTTTTAATTCGTCAAAACTGCTAGGCTCAAAGTCTTTTTTGAGGGTAATAACATGATGATTATCATTAATCGCAAAAGGGCCTTTTGCCTTTAGCATAGTGCTAACAGGTAAGCTAAATTCTACAAACTCAGTACCGGGTAATGGGCGGTCGTTTAAGCTTGGAATGAGCGGCGCTGTTTTGGTACCTCCATACACTATATTGGCGTTGTCGGGGGCTGTTACACTGCGGCGCTTACCTGGAAAGCGTTCAAGATCAAAGTCTTTGCGGCCCATGCTAACGGTAACGACCATATCAACTTTATTAAGAGCGTAATAAGGGGCAAGTAAGGATTCTATAATGCCTTGATCAAAGTCTTCATAACGCACAGGCACCATTACAGTGTTTATTTCAGCACTAATCCCTTTATAGTTTATTACTTGGCCATCAAGAAGCAACGCAGCCACGCCTGATGGGTTACTTTGGTTTATATTTCTATCAAGTAAAAATGGGTCAAACCCAGTTAGTAGTATCTTTTTAGTGGTGTTTTGTGAGTAGCTTAGATCTGTGCGACCTCGGCTTCCGTTTTCTAGCAATGTTAATAACACTGTTTGCTGCGCAGCGCTCAGCGAAAATGCAGGTTTTGTGGTACGAATTATTTTACTTGATTGTAAGCGAGCCCAATAAAGCGCGCGATCATCTAAGTTTTGCGTTGTAGCGATGCGTTTTTTTGCACTAAACCATAATCGTTTTGAGTAGTCATTAACGGCATCTACGGCTTGTGCATAGCTTGAGAGTGACTTGAATTGCTGCTCAAATTGATTAACTTCGCTGGCAAAAGCGCTTAGTACGGCTGGCATCGCTTGGCTGGCTTTTTCAATTCGCAATTCTTCTGGGGTTAGCGGTGTGTTTAAATTGGCTAAAGTACTAAAAGAAGAAAATATTAAACTTGTGGCAATCAGTGTTTTTATCATGATGTTCCTATACTAAGTCGTATTTGTTGCCTACTATCCTATGCCTAATATGTGGGTGCAAATAAAATCGTTGGTTGGTTTTATGTTGAAAGCAGTATAAAACAGGCGCTAAATCAAAAACTACGGGTATTTTATTAAAAAAGAGTCTTAACTCTGTGATGGGTTTAGCTACAATGGGGCTGTGTATTTTTTAGTTTTTTACTTTTAGGCAGCTATGCAACTTATTCAAATAGATAAAGCACGTTATCGTAAACATTTAAATCGCGTTATTGTCGGCTGTGCAGCAGGTTTAGCCGTGGGCAGTTTAGCAATTTCACAAACCTTAATTGCATTATTTCCCGATGAAAGTGGCAGTCATTTTCATTGGAACTTATTAGGCGTAATTGTTACGAGTATTGGCATAGGCTGGTTGTTAAATAAATACCGAACACATCCTTTTATGAGTGAGGTGGTGTATGTGTGGGAGCTTAAAAAAGCGCTTAATAAAATCACTCGTAAAATGGCTAAGCTAAAAGCGGCGGGACGAGAAGGTAATCCTGATGCGCTATTAGCCATTCACTATAGTTATGCGGGCTCACGATTATTATGGCAGCTTGACGATAACACCATCACTATGGATGATTTAGCGATTAAACAAGCCGAGTTAGATAGCGTTGCGGCCAAGTTCAACTTAACCTTAAATGCTGATGACTACAATGATGCAATTTTAAAGCAGTTTTAAAGTGGTTTTAATTTACAGGAATAACAATGAGCATAATTCTTTATGGTGTCCCGCTTTCTCCTTATGTACGAAAAGTACGTGTGTGTTTAACGCTTAAGCAACTGGACTATAAACTCGAAATAGTCTCGCCGTTTAATCAGCCTGACTGGTTTTTAGAAATTAACCCGTTGGGGCGTATTCCGGCGCTAAAAGATGGCGAGTTAAACTTGGCGGATTCTAGCGTTATTTGCCAATACCTTGATGAAAAATACCTTAATTCATCGGCTTTACTCGGTGATACTATAGAGCAACGTGCAGCTGTTCGCTGGCTAGAAAAATACGCAGATTACGAGCTGGCTCCACTGACAACATTTACGGTATTTCAGCAGCGTATTATTGCTCCTACAATGCAAAAGCCAACCGATGAAGTATTAGTGCAAAGTGCATTAAATGAAAAATTACCGCCTTTATTTGATTATTTAGAAGGTTATTTAGGTAATAACGAATTTTTTGTTGGTAACAGCTTTACTCTTGCCGACATTGCTGTGAGCTGCCAATTAATGAATATGGAGCATGGTGGTGAGCAACTTGATGAGTCGCGCTGGCCTAATCTTGCAGCATTGCATAGCCGTGTAAAACAGGGCACTGCCATGCACACAATGCTTGAAGGCGAGCAAAAAATATTAGCCTCATTAAAATAACGTTTATTACTGATTTTTTGCAAAAGCTTAGGAGCTATAAGTGAAAAAAGTACTGATTGTTTGTTTGGGTAATATTTGTCGCTCACCGACGGCTGAGGCGGTATTAAAAGCTCGCGCTAAAGAGTTAGGCATTGATTTGCTAGTGGACTCGGCTGGGACTATTGGGCACCACGAAGGTAATCCGCCTGATAGACGCTCTATGCAGGCTGGTGAAAAACGCGGTTATAGTTTTAAAGGTATTTTTTCGCGCAAGGTGCGCAGTAGTGATTTTAGCGAGTTTGATTTAATTTTAGCAGCCGATACGCAAAACCTCGCAGATTTAACTGCACGTTGCCCCGAGCATTTACAATACAAGCTTGCGTTGTTTTTAGAGTATGGCGAGCAAGCACAAAGCGCAATTCCCGATCCTTACTATGGCGGTGATGATGGCTTTGAAAAGGTACTTGATTTAATAGAGGCCGCCAGCGATAACATTTTAGCTAAGTTAAAGTAGAATAAACTAAAAAGGCGCTTAAAGCGCCTTTGGTATGTTATTAACGGTTTACTTTAAAGTCGAGCTGTACTTTGGAAGTTGCTGCAACGGCTTTTCCATGTTCAAACTTAGGTGCATAACGCCATTGCGCTAATGCTTCTACTGCCGATTTTTCAAAGGCCACGCCACCTTCAGAACTAAGTACTTGCGGATTTTTTACAAAGCCAGACTCATCCACTTCAAACTCCATAACGACTTTTCCATCTTTACGAAAGCGCGCTTTGTTTGTAGGGTATTTAGGGTTAACGCGGTATAGCGGCGTTTGCTCTTGGCTTTCTTTCCACGGCACCATTTTAGCAATCGCGATGCAGTGTTTGGTGGCTTCATCACTTTTGCCTTGTTTTTCATACAAGCTAATTAATCTTGAGTGTGCGGTAAGCTCGGCGTTATGATCGTAACTTAAGCTTTCATCAAACACATTTACTACACGGTTAAGTCGTTCTATTGCTTGATCGTATCTTTTTCGACCTTCCGCAAATGACGCCATTAAAAAATCAGCTTTTATTTGTTCAACTGAGTTTTTAGGTAAGTTAGCCAGATAATACTCATCGGCTTCTTCTAGGTAGTTTTTAGCTTCTCGGTATTTTTCATAGCTGAATTTATTAGCTAGTATGGTTGCCGCTTCTAATTTCATATCGGCCACAAACTTAGGGTTGTTTTGTGTATTTGCGATTGCTATCACTTGCTCTAAATAATAATCCGCTTTTTGAGCAGAAGGGGCAAAACTAGCCATACCGACTAAAGCATCAATGGTTACAGGCGATTGCTTACCATGGTTATTAACTAAAATAGTATAGGCTTGTTGATAGAGCGAAAAACGCTTTTCAATCCACTGTTTACCGTATCGATTAATTGATTTTGCATAGTTAATCGCTAAGTTTGCGGTGTTATCAGCATTCTCACCGTAAACAGTTTTACCTAATGTGTAAGCCTGCTCCGCGGCTTGTTGCACATTTTCTTTGGTTTTAATCGCATTTAAGTAATTTTGATACGCGTCGTTAAAAACGGCTTGAGCGTTACTTGCTTGTTCGGCAAATGACATGGTGCTTAATACAGATAAACTTAAGCCCATCAGTAATACACGTTTATTTAGTTTCATAATGATCCCTATTATTTGTCGGTGGTAAATTAGCAAATCCTTATGTGTATGTCATCATTTTAGGTAAACCAAGGTAAATATGCGTTGCTAATATATTTATGCTTACATATTGAAAATAGCCGCTGTCGTCGCAATATATTTGACATTACTTAGGGTGTACTACGATCCAATTTTGAACTTTTGTGATATTATCACTTTATCGTGTCGTAGTTTTTTAATATTTGGATTGGTCGTGGCGCAAGTAAGAGCAAGAGTCCAGCTTAATGTTGGCAAAAATAGTGATATTCCTGCAGAAATTATCTCGTTTAGTGGCTTAAAAGATGGCCAAGAGCATGTTGCTTTAGTATTTAATAACGCCGATACCCAGCAAGGTGTCCCACTTATTCGTATGCATTCTGAATGTTTAACCGGTGATGTATTTCATTCGTCACGCTGTGATTGTGGTGAGCAGTTAAACGAGTGTATTGAAATGATGCATGAGCAGGGCGGTATTTTACTTTATTTACGCCAAGAAGGGCGTGGTATTGGTTTATATAATAAAATTGATGCGTATGTACTGCAATCACAAGGTATGAATACTTACGAAGCTAATAACCATTTAGGTTTTGCTGATGACTTACGTGACTTTTCAGATGCAGTGTTAATGCTCAATGCGCTTAATTTAAAGCACGTTAAATTAATGACTAATAACCCTAAAAAGCTCAATGCATTAAAAGATGCAGGTATAGAAGTTGATTCTGTTGTGGGTACTCATGCTCACATTAAAGCTGGGCTTTCAGGTAATAAAGCGTATTTAGAGACAAAGATTAAGCATGGCTCTCACATGCTAGATATTAAGAAAATTAAAAAACCTTAGGGTCTGTTGACCTTTCAAGGTTGAATTTGCAGCAGTCTGTTTGGTATTTAGGCAAGGCAGAGCCTATGTGGTGTGGTTATTCCCCATAAATAGGCGATAACGCAGCATCAATGCCAAACAGGCGCTGCCCGAAGGGTTCTGCCTAGGGGCGATTTACTCTTTGTTGCTCGGTTTTGACTTAGCCCACTAGGTTACAAACCTCGCGCCGCGATTAAATCGCCCCTAGTTTGAACAAATTTTAATCCGTAAAGGGCAACAGACCCTAATATTAACGGCATTTATCGCCGCCACCTATGTAATACCAACCAGCGCCGAGTTATACTCGGCGTGTTTTGTTTTAATTAAGAGCAAGTATGTCTACACAATTACGAATTTTTAAAGCTGATGCGGCATTAAAATGGTTTAAAGCGGGTTGGCTAATTTTTAAAACTCAGCCATTAACTTTTATTTTTATGCATTTGTTTATTGGCATTGTTGGCTTGTTGTCGTTATTTTTGCCGGTATTACAAATAGCTGCAGCATTGGCTACACCATTTTTAACCGCTGGTTTTTATCAAGCCGTGCTTACCAAGCAGCAGGGCGGAAAAATTATGTTAGCCGACATTTTGAAGCCCTTTTCAGCCAAAGGAAATCGGTTAGGCTTATTTCGCTTAGCGCTTTATCAAATGGGTGCCGGTATTTTAATTGCCTTGCTCGCCAATGGGTTATTTGCTGATGCAATGGCGGTTATGACGCAGCCTGGCCTAGATCCAAATACTGCTGTTAGCCAAATGCTTGAGAGTATTTCGCTTGCTAACGTGGCATTGTTTTTAATTGCGCTCTCTATTTACTTTACTTCGTTTGCCTATGCAGTACCGCTGGTTTATTTTAATAAAGAGCAACGTATTTTAAATGCCTTAAAAAGTTCGTTTATGGTGTTTTATTATAATATTTTACCATTAAGTGTTTATGGTATTATTTGCGCATTATTAATGGTGTTGTCGATGTTCTTATCGCTACTACCGCTGTTGATTTTAATGCCAATTTGCTACATTAGTTTCTTTGTATCTTATCAGGCTATTTTTATGCCCGTTGTGCCACCAAGTGATGACAGTAACATTAAGCCTTTAAGTAGCGAGCAAAGCGGACGCTTTGACGCTTAATGGATGATACGTTAAAACAAAAGTTAAAAAACTATGTGCTTTGGTTGCTTGGTCGGCAAGAGTATTCGCGCCGTGAGTTAACCCAAAAGTTACAGCAAAGAGAAGCAACCGACGAGTTCATAGAAAACCTGCTTGATTGGTGTGAAAAGCACAATTTTATTAACGAGCAGCGTTACTGTGAAGGGTTTGTCAGAAAACACATATTTAAATGCCATGGCTTAAAGCGAATTCAAAGTGAGGCCATGAGTAAAGGGATTGATAGAGCACTGCTTGAAACAGTGGTTGATGAGCTGGAAATAGATTGGTTTGAGCTCGCGCAGGAAGCGTACAACAAAAAATATTCAACGACACCGGCAGACCTCGAGTACAAAGAAAAAGCTAAGCGCGTGCGCTACTTAATGTATCGAGGTTTTAGCTATGATCAAATAAATTTTGCAATGCAAGCACAGTAAATACAGGTGAGACTTTCACATGCAGCACATGACTACCGCACAAATTAGGCAACAGTTTTTAGACTTTTTTGCCAGCAAACAACATCAAGTTGTTCCTTCTAGTTCGCTTATACCGGGTAACGATGCCACGTTGTTATTTAATAATGCCGGTATGGTGCAATTTAAAGATGTATTTTTAGGCGCCGAAAGCCGCCCTTATACACGCGCAACTAGCTCTCAGCGTTGTGTGCGTGCTGGTGGTAAACACAACGATTTAGAAAATGTTGGTTACACAGCACGTCACCATACCTTTTTCGAAATGCTAGGTAATTTCAGCTTTGGTGATTACTTTAAGCAAGATGCAATTAAATTTGCGTGGGAGTTTTTAACTGAAGTTGTAAAACTACCAAAAGAAAAGCTGTTAGTGACCATTTACCATGATGACGAAGAAGCCTTTGGCTACTGGGCTAACGATATAGGTTTACCTGAAGATCGTATTATTCGTATTGCAACGAGCGATAATTTTTGGTCTATGGGTGATACCGGCCCTTGTGGTCCATGTTCTGAAATATTTTATGATCACGGCGAGCACATTTGGGGTGGTCCTCCGGGCACTCCTGAAGAAGATGGCGACCGTTTCATTGAAATTTGGAACTTAGTATTTATGCAATACAACCGTCAAAGCGACGGGACTATGGAGCCACTTCCTAAGCAGTCTGTTGATACAGGTATGGGCCTTGAGCGTATTTCAGCTATTTTACAAGGTGTGCATTCAAACTACGAAATCGATTTATTCCAAGGCTTAATTGCCGCAGCTGCAAGCGTTACCAATGCACAAGATATGGATGATAAGTCGCTTCGCGTGGTGGCGGATCATATTCGTTCGTGTGCGTTTTTAATTTCAGATGGGGTTATGCCATCAAATGAAGGCCGTGGTTATGTATTGCGTCGTATTATTCGTCGTGCAGTACGTCACGGTAATAAGTTAGGTGCTAAAGGCGCGTTTTTCTATAAATTGGTTGCTGCACTTATTGAGCAAATGGGTCAAGCGTACCCAGAGCTTGCTAAGCAACAAGAAATTATTGAAAAAGTACTGCGTATTGAAGAAGAGCAGTTTGGTAAAACGCTTGAGCGTGGTTTAGCTATTTTAGAAGAAAGCTTAAGTGATTTAACCGGGGATGTGATCCCAGGTGACTTAGTATTTAAACTTTACGATACCTATGGTTTCCCTGCCGATTTAACAGCCGATGTAGCGCGTGAGCGCCAAATGACCATTGACCATCAAGGTTTTGAAGCATGCATGGCAGTGCAACGTAAAACAGCACAGCAAGCGGGCAAATTTGGTGCAGATTATAACGAGCAATTAAAATCAGATAAGCACACTGATTTTAAAGGCTACGATAGCAATCATTACCGTGGCACAGTGGTAGAAATTTTTGCCGGTGGCGAATCTGTATCATTATTAGAAGATGGTCAGCAAGGTATTATTGTTTTAGACCGTACTCCGTTTTACGCTGAATCAGGCGGCCAAATTGGTGATAGCGGAACAATTACTGTTGCCGGTGGTGAGTTTAATGTAACGAATACCACTAAATTGGGTAATGCTTTTGCTCATCATGGAGCAGTTCAAGGGCGTATTGGCGTTAACGATAAAGTGGATGCGACTATTGACGATGCGCGTCGTGAAAGCATTAAGAAAAATCACACAGCTACGCACATTTTACATGAAGCATTGCGTCAGCTTTTAGGTGAGCACGTATCGCAAAAAGGCTCACTTGTGCAGCCAGATCGCCTGCGTTTTGACTTCTCACATTTTGAAGCGGTAACCAAACAAGAACTGCGCGAAATTGAACGTGTAGTAAATGACGAAATTCGTCGTAACTTTGCACTTAATACTGAGCTAATGGCAATTGATGATGCTAAAGCAAAAGGTGCTATGGCATTGTTTGGCGAAAAGTACGATGACGAAGTACGTGTAGTAACCATAGGTGATTACTCAATTGAGCTTTGTGGTGGCACACACGTAGAGCGTGCAGGTGACATTGGTTTATTCAAAATTGTATCTGAAAGCGGAATTGCTGCCGGTGTTCGTCGTATTGAAGCGGTAACCGGTGCAGAAGCAATCGCTTATGTTAATGAACAAGAACAGCAATTAGCAGATGTTGCAGCGCTTGTAAAAGGTGACAGTGCGTCAGTACTTGAAAAAGTAACTGCCTTACTTGAAAAGTCGAAAGGACTTGAAAAGCAAGTTGCCCAACTTAACGATAAACTAGCCAGTGCGGCAGGTGCATCGTTACTTGATTCAGTGGTTGAAATTAATGGAGTTAAATTGTTAGTTGCCAACGTTGAAGGAACTGAATCAAAAGCGCTTCGTGGCATGGTTGATGATCTTAAAAATAAGATTGGCTCAGGCGTTATTGCTTTAGGTGTTGCCAGCGGTGATAAAGTAAGCCTAATTGCGGGTGTAACTAAAGACTTAACCGGTAAAGTAAAAGCGGGTGAGTTAGTTAACCACATGGCAGGCCAAGTAGGTGGTAAAGGCGGCGGTCGTCCAGATATGGCGCAAGCGGGTGGTTCTGAGCCACAAAACTTAACTGCAGCACTTGATAGTGTAACAGCTTGGTTAACTGAGCGTACTTAAGCTTAAGTGGCACTTATAGTTCAAAAATTTGGCGGCACTTCGGTAGGCTCAATAGAGCGTATTGAAGCGGTCGCCGACCTTGTTGTTAAAACTAAGCAACAAGGCCACCAAGTGGTGGTGGTGCTTTCGGCAATGTCGGGAGAAACCAATCGCTTAATTAATCTTGCCAAACAAATCGACTCTCGCCCGAGTAGTCGTGAACTCGATGTATTACTCAGTACCGGTGAACAAGTCTCTATAGCTTTATTAGCGATGGCGATTATTAAACGCGGCCATTCTGCGGTAAGCTTGTTAGCCGATCAGGTGAATATATTAACCGATAACATGTTCGGTAAAGCCCGTGTAGAAGACGTGGCTGCAACGCGTTTAAAACATGAACTTGAACATAACCGTATTGCTATTATTGCCGGCTTTCAGGGGCGCGATATTGAGGGCAACGTGACTACGCTTGGGCGTGGTGGCACCGATACCTCTGCGGTTGAAATAGCGGGTGCAATAAAAGCGGATGAATGTCAGATCTATACTGATGTTGATGGCGTATATACAACAGATCCTCGTATTGAACCTAATGCACGACGTTTAAGCCATGTAACCTTTGCCGAAATGCTTGAGCTGGCTAGTTTAGGTGCTAAAGTGCTACATATTCGCTCTGTAGAGTCGGCTGGTAAGCACAATGTACCATTAAGAGTGTTATCTAGCTTTAAACCTGATGAAGGTACATTAATTAGTTTTGAGGAGAGCGATGTGGCGAGTAACGTTGTGTCGGGTATTGCATTTAATCGAGACGAGTGTTTGATTAAGGTACATGGAGTACCGCAAGGCACTAAAGCGCTTGCAAAAATTTTGAAACTTTTTGCAGATAATGGCATCGAAATAGATATGATTAATCAAATTAATCATAAAGTTGAAAAAGTTGACTATGCTTTTACTGTGCATTTAAATGATTATTTAAACGCACTTGATTTGTTAACGGCTGAGCAACAGCAATTTGACGCACAGGCAATTGACGGATTAACTAATGTGGCGAAAGTGTCAGCTGTAGGTATGGGGATGAAATCTCATTCTGGGGTAGCGAGTTTATTTTTTGATTCGTTAGCACAAGAGAACATTGATGTGATGTTTGTTTCAACCTCAGAGATAAAGATTTCAGTTTTAATAGATGAAAAATACCTCGAGCTGGCTGTTCGTGCATTACATAAGACATTTTTAACAGAAAATGAATAGATTGAGAGTTTTTACTTACTTTTTAGTCTAATTTTAATTAAAATGTGTGTGCGGAATCTTATAATTTTATTGGAACATGGGAGCAAGAGAATGCTAATACTAACTCGTAGAGTAGGCGAGACCCTGATGATTGGTGACGAAGTAACCGTTACTGTTCTGGGTGTTAAAGGAAATCAAGTTCGTATCGGTGTTAACGCACCTAAAGACGTATCAGTTCATCGTGAAGAAATTTACATGCGCATACAAGCTGAAAAGTCTAACCCTAATCCGGGCAATGCTTAATCAACATAGTATAAAATGTGCTAGTTAATAACTATGACATTTGTAAAAGCCACTCATTGAGTGGCTTTTTTGTGTATAAAATCAATCGTTTCTTCGTCGAGTATTGCCTTAGAAATGTATTGCATACCGCTTTTACTTTTTAACAATAGGCCGCAATCTGTAGTAATCACTTCATTAATGTCGTGCCAAGCTAACTGGTAATTCTTGTAATGATTGGTTGATTTTATTCCGTCCTCGTCGAAGGTGAGAGTGACTTCAGAACCAGATGCTCTGCTAAGCATTTGCCTTGTTACCCACCAAGGACGACGATAATAAAAAGCAATGCACTCAAGTAAAGCTAACATAAGCAAAAATGTACCAAGGTAATGATCGCCTAAACCATAAATGCCAAATAGCCCTAATATCACAAGTAGCGCCAATAAAAAGTATTTAGGTTGTGCACGCTTACTATAAGGCAGCGATTGGTCGAAGCATTCATAAAAATAAGGTTTATCGAGTTTATAAGTTGTTGTAAAGACCATGTGTTTGCACTTAAAAGCTATTTTTTATTATTTTAGCCTAATGCGCAGCTTAAAAGGGGAAATGACTAGAAACTATTTATATTTTAGGCATAAAAAAACGACCCGTAGGTCGTTTCTTAGCTAAATAAATAATATTAGCAATTTGTCTCTTCGGCATTAACGCCTTCTTTTACTTCTTCACAGGTATCTTCTACCTTGTTTTGAACATCTGTCACGGCTTCGTCAATACGCTCACCGGCTTCTTCTGCATGATTGTCTTCACAGCCCATAATAAATGCACTTGCGAATAGACCAATAGCTGCTGCTTTAAGTGTTGATGATTTCATAATGTAATTCCTTGTATATAAATTTAAAAAGAGAGTTCGTTGTTTCTTATCTACCTGGGGCTTTTACCACGTAAAGCGCCAGAGACAAGTGAAATAACCAGTAAAACTAAAAAGATAAAAAATATGATCTTAGCAATTCCTGCTGCGGCTCCTGCAATACCACCAAATCCTAAAACGGCTGCGATTAATGCGATCACCAAAAATGTAATTGTCCAGCGTAACATTGTCATCTCCTTGATTTATCTAAGTGTTAAAGTGTTATTTTTATATAAGCGAGTAATGTGCCAGTATTTTATTTTGTTTTAAATCAATGGTTTATTTCTATTTTTCGCGATTGGCTTTATATTGAGTTGGTAATTTTTACGATCTTATCGGTAACTTATTCACAGTTGTCTCTGATGAGATAATAAATAGTTGTTGCTGCTCTTTATTTTGGTAAGACCAATTAGCATTTGTTTTGAAGGTTATTAGTGGGTTAGTACAATAGGTTTGTTTTATATGTGTTTTTACAAAGTATTAGTGTTTTCATATATTCTTTGTTTATAACGAACATTTTTAGCATCTATATATCTGGGTTAAATAAGCTATTTTAGGTGGTGTTAACCTTATTGGTGATATGTTACTTTTAGATTAATTGGTTTTACCAATTTACAACGTGTAGACAAAAGAATAGTTTTTGTTACTATTGGTGAATAGTTATTTAAATAAACCGATTTTTTATGTATTTGGTTTTAAACAGGGGAGAATTATGGATATAGGGGCTTTACTCACAACTGCAGGCAATTTAATGCTAACAGGCATGGTGGGTGTGTTTGTATTTCTTTCTTTATTGATTGGTGCAGTGACACTCATGTCTAAGTTGGCTAGCAAGTTTTCTCAGCCAGAACTAGAAGCATCACAGAGAACACCATCTTTTAAATCTCAAGGTGTGCCAAATGAGCACATCGCTGCAATTAGTGCTGCCATTGCTCAGTACAAAACAAATAATAATTAGAGGAGCATACCAATGGCTAAATTAAAAATAACAGAACTCGTACTTCGTGACGCACATCAGTCGCTCTTAGCTACCCGCATGCGATTAGACGACATGTTACCTATTGCAAAAAAAATTGATGACGCAGGTTATTGGTCTATAGAATCTTGGGGTGGAGCTACCTTTGATTCATGTATTCGTTATTTAGGTGAAGATCCATGGGAGCGTATTCGCGCGCTTAAAAAAGCGATGCCAAATACACCACAGCAAATGCTACTTCGTGGTCAGAACTTATTGGGATATCGCCATTATGCTGATGATGTGGTTGAGAAGTTTGTTGAGCGCGCCCACAAAAATGGCGTAGACGTATTTCGTATTTTTGATGCCATGAATGATGTACGTAACTTAGAAACTGCCATAAAAGCGGCGGTTAAAGTAGGGGCACATGCGCAAGGTACAATTTCTTACACAGTAAGCCCTGTACATACATTAGATATGTGGTTAACACTTGCTAAGCAGCTTGAAGAATTGGGTTGTCATTCAATTTGTATTAAAGATATGGCGGGATTGCTTAAGCCTTACGATGCAGAAGAACTCATTAAAGCGTTAAAAGAAACGGTTTCCATACCTATTGCAATGCAATGCCATGCAACAACGGGTTTAAGCACCGCTACTTATCAAAAAGCGATTGATGCCGGCATTGATATGCTCGACACAGCTGTATCGTCTATGAGTATGACTTATGGTCATTCAGCAACTGAAACAATTGCTGCAATCGTTGAAGGGACCGAGCGTGATACCGGGCTTGATTTAAACCACCTAGAAGAAATTGCCGCTTACTTTAGAGACGTACGTAAAAAGTACGCTGCGTTTGAAGGCAGCTTAAAAGGTGTCGATGGCCGAATTTTATTAGCCCAAGTGCCAGGTGGTATGTTAACTAACATGGAAAACCAGCTTAAAGAGCAAGGTGCTGCTGATAAACTAAACGAAGTGCTACTTGAAATTCCACGAGTACGTGAAGATTTAGGCTTTATTCCACTCGTTACACCTACCTCACAAATTGTTGGTACTCAAGCGGTATTAAATGTACTCACTGGTGAGCGTTATAAAACCATTACCAAAGAAACTGCTGGCGTATTAAAAGGTGAGTATGGTTCAACACCTGCACCAATGAATAAAGAGCTTCAAGAGCGCGTACTTGATGGCAGTGAAGCAATTACCTGTCGCCCTGCAGATATTATTAAACCTGAACTTGAAACTTTAGAAGCTGAGTTAAGCAAGCTTGCGCAGGAGCAAGGGCTAACTTTAGCCGATGAGCAAATTGATGATGTGCTTACCTATGCATTATTTCCACAGATTGGTTTGAAATTTATTAAAAACCGTAACAATCCTGATGCATTTGAGCCTGTTCCTAGCGCTGATGATAACGCCAATAAAGCACCTGAAAAATCAGCGGCAAACAATAAAAGCGTTAAGGCAGAGCAATACAGCGTTAAAGTAGACGGTAAAGTATACGATGTCGTGGTTGCTCAAGGTGGTGAGCTTAAAGAGGTGACGTTAAAAGACTCAGAGCATATTCCACAGTCAGCATCGGTTGCCTCGGGTGAAACTCTAAATGCACCACTGGCCGGTAATATTTTTAAAATTAAAGTAAAACCCGGTCAGGTAGTCAATGAAGGTGATGTGGTAATTATTATGGAAGCCATGAAAATGGAAACCGAAGTACGCGCCATGCATACCGGTACGATTGCTGAGGTGCTTGTTTCTGAGGGCGATTCAGTGTCAACCGGCGATGCAATGATTGCACTAGCTTAAGGAGTAAATAGAGGATGGATGGTATTTTAAACCTCTGGCATGCCACAGGCATTGCTAACTTTACATTTCCTGGGCTGATCATGATTGCCGTTGGTTGTTTGCTATTATTTTTAGCAATTGCCAAAAACTTTGAGCCGTTATTGCTACTGCCCATTGGTTTCGGAGCTATTTTAACTAATATTCCAGTAGCTGGTTTATCAGATCCAGGTGGCTTACTTTACTATGTTTATTATGTTGGTATTGATACCGGTATTTTTCCGCTATTAATATTTATGGGAGTGGGGGCCTTAACTGATTTTAGTGCCTTGATTGCCAACCCGCGTATGTTGCTATTAGGTGCGGCAGCGCAGTTTGGTATTTTTGCGACGTTATTTGGCGCTATTTTACTTAACTTTATTCCGGGATTTGAATTTAGCTTACAAGATGCTTCTGCAATTGCGATTATTGGTGGTGCAGATGGGCCAACCGCTATCTTTTTAGCGTCAAAGCTGGCCCCTGATTTACTGGGCGCTATAGCGGTGGCTGCGTACTCGTACATGGCGTTGGTGCCTATTATTCAGCCACCTATTATGCGTGCGTTTACAACGCCTGAAGAACGCAAAATTCAAATGCCAGAACTGCGTAAAGTATCTAAAAAGGAAAAAATTATTTTCCCACTGATGGTGCTTACCTTAACTGCTATATTCTTACCTGCGGCAATTCCGCTGGTTGGTATGTTCTGTTTAGGTAACTTAATGCGTGAGTCGGGTGTAGTTGATAGGCTCAGCAACAGTGCGCAAAACGAAATCATTAATATCACCACTATATTTCTAGGACTTGCAGTGGGCTCTAAACTTGCTGCCGAGCAGTTCTTAACAGTAGAAACTATTGGTATTTTGGTACTGGGTGCACTGGCGTTTGCTATTGGTACAGCCTCAGGTGTATTTATGGCTAAAGGCTTAAATAAGATATCAAAAACCCCCATAAACCCATTAATTGGTGCTGCGGGTGTATCCGCTGTGCCTATGGCAGCACGTGTTGTTAATAAGGTTGGGCTTGAAAATAACCCGCATAACTTCTTATTAATGCATGCCATGGGGCCTAATGTTGCAGGGGTGCTTGGTAGTGCTGTTGCGGCAGGTATTTTACTCGCTCTTGTGGGTTAAACATAATTTAGACTCAACCTATTAGCGCAGTTTACTGCGCTTTTTTTTGCATAAAATTCACTGTTTTGACTTAAGCGGTTTCTTGTATAGGGTTTTTTGTTTAAAGTAATCACTCTTCATTTTTTAAAGGGCTGTCAAAATGTTACACACTCCGCTGGCAAAATATCTCCCGAATGTAAGCAAACTTGTTTTCGGCTGTATGGGTTTGGGAGGCGCATGGAATAAAGATGCGATTACCAGTGCGCATTTACAACAAACTCATTCATGCATAGATGCCGCCATTGAAGGCGGAATTAATTTTTTCGATCATGCTGATATTTATACCTTAGGCAAAGCCGAACATGTTTTTGGTCAAGCTCTGGCTGAGCGACCAGAACTTAGAGAGAAAATGTATATTCAGTCTAAGTGTGGTATTCGCTTTGCTGATGATAAAAACCCACAACGTTATGACTTTTCAGCTGATTGGATTGAGCGCTCAGTAGAGGGCTCATTAAAGCGATTAAATACCGAATATTTAGATATACTTATGCTGCATCGCCCAGATCCTTTAATGGAAGTAGAGGAAGTTGCACAAGTATTTAGTTGTTTAAAAGAAAGTGGCAAAGTGCGTCATTTTGCGGTGTCTAATATGTCGCAATATCAAATACGGTTTTTGCAACGCGCTTTAGATATGCCGATTGTGGCAAATCAAATCGAAGCGAGTTTACAAAAACATCAATGGGTTGATGAAGGCGTTTATGTGGGTAATGCCGATGGCAAGGATATTAACTTTACCCCAGGCAATATTGAATATTGCCGTGAGCATGAAATTCAGATTCAAAGTTGGGGCAGTTTATGCCAAGGCTTATACTCTGGTGGTGGTTTATCAAAGGCCTCGCCTGCAGATATTAATACCAGTATTTTAGTCAGTAAGCTTGCCATACTTTATGGTACAACAGCAGAAGCTATCGTATTAGCATGGTTGTTGCGCCACCCAGCATCAATTCAACCAATTATTGGCACTACTAATATAGAGCGTATAAAAGCATCCTGTGATGCGGTTAATGTTAACTTAAGTCGTGAGCATTGGTATGAGCTATATATCAGCGCGAAAGGCTGCGCTTTACCATAACCTAGTGTAGGGTGATGATATGAACATATTTGTTATTTTAATTAGCTTAGTCATTGCTTTGGTGATCATTATTCCGTTACTGGAAAAATACCAAAGTAAAATGGGGCTTGAGAGCGCTACTAAATATAGTAAGTATATTTGGCCACTGGTGATGATCTCTTTGGTTGTGCAGCTTATTTATGTACTCGTAAATTAACTCTGAAATTTAGCACCAAGCAGCTTAGATACAATGGGTAATTCGTGAAACTATTCAAATATCTATGCTGGTTGGTATAATCATCACATACAAAAAAGCCTTTGCGGGTTATCCCTGCAAAGGCTTTTTTATTTAATTATTAAACTCTTTATTTAAGTGCCAACTGAAGCTCTCTATTACGCTCAAGTTGCGCAATAAAGTTATCAGCAATAGGCTTAAACTTAGCAAGCTCTGAGCGTGGTAATGGCTCAGATTTAGGTAGTTTCACAGTTTTGGGATTACGATGAACACCGTTAACTAAAAACTCATAATGTAAATGTGCCCCAGTTACTCGACCTGTTGAGCCTACAGTACCAATTTTCTCACCTTGTTTGATTTTTTGCCCTGTTCTAACTAGGCGTTTGTTAAGGTGCAAGTACTTAGTAACGTATTGTGTACCGTGGCTTATAAATACGTAATTACCGTTATATTTACTGTAGCCCGCTTTGATAACTTTACCATTACCTGATGATACAACAGGCGTGCCTGTACGCGCAGCGTAGTCAATACCTCGGTGTGCTTTTACTTGTCCTGTAACAGGGTGTAAGCGGCGAGGATTAAAGCTTGAGCTAATATATTTAAAGTTAACAGGTGCACGTAAGAAGGCTTTTTTCATACTACGCCCTTCAGGGGTATAAAAATTACCGTCTGTGTGTCGAATTGCTGTGTAACGTTCGCCTTGGTTTATAAATTCTGCGGCAATAATTTTACCGGTGCCAATAAATTCACCGTCAACAAAATGAGATTCATATATTAAGCCAAATTCATCACCTTTACGGATGTCATTTGCAAAATCCACGTCCCAACCAAATATATCGGCAAAGTTCATGATTTGGCGTTCACTTAAACCTGCAGCGATCGCTGACGTCCAAAAACTGCTAGAAATTTCCCCACCGGCGGTTTTGCTAAGTGTTTCTATTTCTTTGCTGTCAATTGAAGTATCGTATTGGCCTTCGTCATTAAGGGTGACATATAAGGTATCTGTTTTAGATATAACGTAACGTAACTGAGCCAACGAACCATCTTTTGCAGTAGCAAAGCTTAGTGTTTCACCTGGATGAATTTTGGTAAGCTTGCGTGTTTCAGCATTTGTGTTAACCAGTTTGTAAAGCGTTTGCGCAGAAAAACCAGCGCGCTTAAAAATGTTCGCTAAATTGTCACCATTTTTAACAAGGTGATCGACAAAATCATATTCTGGAAGTTTTTGCGCTGCATGCTCTGAATTTAAGTCGGTGAGTTTTTCGTTTTCACCTACTTTTATTTGTAATTCGTAACGCTTACCAATTTCTAGCGTGTTCTCGCTATTGTCTTTGGATGCAGTGGCTTTTTCAGAAGGTAAAAAGGCTAAGGCAACAATAGCAGAAACCAAACCTAGAATAAGCATTTTGTGTTTTTTGGGGAGCGTGTTAACCACGTGGACCATAACGTGCCTTTTTCTGCTGTCAAGATAATAAATAGATTATATTGCAGGATATAACGAATAATCTATGAATACTAGTATTTTGTAGATTTAAACTCGCGTTAAATTAAGCTAAAATCATAGGGTATTCAGGCTGTTTGTGTTTAAAGTTGAATAACAGCACTATTTTATATCCTTGGATACTTTGCTTTTTCATCGTAATGTTAAATTAGCTTTTAAAACGATTTAATAGCGAGAAGTGATTAATTTATAAACTTTTTTTGGGGCTTTTATAAACACCTTTAGTGTATTATTAATCGCTCTTTTATATCCCATTTTAGAACGTACGCCCTGCATTTTAGTTGGTGCAGCGATTAGTTAAAAAAGTTGTTCTAATTAAGTGGAAATTTGTTATGTTAGCTAAATAGTTTTATTTGTTTTGTTAAAACGCGCTAGCAATAAATCGTGAGCATATACACCCCCTTCGTTGTCAGAATTTTTTGGAGTAACACACAGTGGATTTACAAACCGCTCTAGCAGAGATAAAACGCGGTGCAGAAGAGATATTAATTGAAGATGAGTTGGTTGAAAAATTAAAGTCGGGGAAAAAGCTAAAAATTAAAGCTGGTTTCGATCCTACGGCTCCAGATTTGCACCTAGGACACACTGTACTAATTAATAAAATGAAAACCTTTCAAGATTTAGGTCATGAGGTTATTTTCTTAATTGGTGACTTTACCGGTATGATAGGCGATCCAACGGGCAAAAATGTTACCCGTAAGCCACTGACTCGTGATGATGTGCTTGCTAATGCTGAAACCTATAAAGAACAGGTTTTCAAAATTTTAGACCCAGCTAAAACAACTGTTGCTTTTAACTCTACGTGGATGGAGAAGTTGGGCGCGGCTGGAATGATAAAATTGGCAGCGCGTCAAACTGTGGCACGCATGCTTGAGCGTGATGACTTTAAAAAGCGCTATGCTGGCGGTCAATCTATCGCAATCCATGAGTTTTTATATCCACTAGTGCAGGGCTGGGATTCAGTTGCACTTGAGTCTGATGTTGAGCTAGGCGGCACCGATCAACGCTTTAACCTATTAATGGGTCGTGAGCTGCAAAAAGATGAAGGTCAAAAACCTCAAACCGTACTAATGATGCCTTTACTTGAAGGGACTGATGGCGTTCAGAAAATGTCAAAGTCACTAGGAAACTACATAGGTATTACTGATACGCCTAGCGAAATGTTTGGTAAAATCATGTCAATTAGTGATGTACTAATGTGGCGTTACTATGACTTGCTAAGTAGCCTTTCTATTGATCAAATTGCAGCGCAAAAACAGCGTGTAGAGCAAGGCACTAACCCGCGCGATATTAAGATTGAATTAGCGAAAGAGTTAATTGCACGTTTCCATAGCGAAGCCGATGCGCAAGCTGCTCATGATGACTTTATTCAGCGCTTTCAGAAAAAAGCACTACCTGATGAAATTCCAGAGCTGACAGTTAACATTGATGAAGACACTATTCTAATTGCTAACTTGCTAAAAGAAGCTGGCTTAGTGGCGAGTACTTCAGAGGCCATGCGTATGATCAAACAAGGCGCAGTAAAGCTTAACGGCGAAGAAAAAATTACCGATACCAAATTGGAAGTAGCAAAAGGAACAACCGCTATTTACCAAGTAGGTAAACGTAAGTTTGCAAATATTACTGTAGCCTAAAGCTACATAGAGTATAAAAACCAGCTTTGGCTGGTTTTTTTATAACTGATCAAAAAGTTAGAACAGCCCTAATAATTTCAACGCTAACAATAATTAGTAGCCAAAAAAAACGGGCTTGATTTAGGGTGTTGAGTAGCTTTGGGACATCATCAGCACTTGGCAAGCGTTCTACTCCGACCCGCATTTTATTGAAACGCTGCTTAATATAAATAGCAGGCCCACCAAGTTGCACCCCTAAAGATGCTGAGTACACACTTAGTAACCAGCCTGTATTGGTTTGATAAAAATGGCGGCCATAATGCTTAATATAATGCATGCTTTTCTTACTGGCTTTAAGTGAAGCTATTGTCAGCGCGAGTAACCGCATGGGTATGTATTCAATAATAAAAAGAATTAGTTTAAGCGGCTTCAAAAAAGAGCTGTCGGGAGCTATATCAGTGCGCCATGCTTGTTGGATTAAGGTAAGCAAGCGGTAGGCGAGAGTAGCAATGGGGCCCACTAGTAAAAAAATGAAAATTACCACAAAATAATGACGGGCCGTTCTTAGTATGACACTTTCCATAACCGCTTTAATAATCCCTGGGTTTGAAAGTGCCTTAACTTCACGGGCTACTAGTGGTTTTAATAATTCTCGAGCAGTTGATTTTTGATTTTTTTTGGTCAATTTCGCAATACGTATCGCTTTTTTATTTATGCTACTGCTTTCTAGGCATAAGTATAAAATAAGACCGGATAGTAGTTCAGGGTAAAAGGCAAACTCCAGCAGCAAAACGACAATAATCATAATCACAGTTAGAACAAGTGTGCTTGCTAATGAAGCGGCTAAATAATGATATTGTTTGCTGTCTGTTTTTTTATAAACACGCTGGCCAATTGCGTTAAAAATTGCAGAAAGTATATGGTTAGGGTGATACCAGCTAACTAAAGGTAAAAAGCGCTCAGCTAGGAGCGCACAAATAAATACAATAAAGTCCAAATGATTTTGAACAATATTATTGAGCATTTACAGCGTAACCGCTGTTAACTTTTCTAGTAATGCCACAACCATTTTTGATGAATTAATAGAGGCTGTTTCTAAGTACTCTTCAAATGATTGCGGTGACTCTTTGCCAGCAATATCAGACATTGAGCGGATAACAACAAATGGTGTGTTAAGTGCAAAACACGTTTGTGCAATTGACGCACCTTCCATTTCTACTGCTAGCATTGTAGGGAAGTCATTGCGTGCTTTTTCAATGCGAACAGGGTCACACATAAATGAGTCACCAGTACAAATTAAACCAACAAGCGTTTTTACTTCGCTAATTTGTGCAATTGTTTGCTCGGCGGCTTCTACTAGTTTAGGGTGCGCTGCAAAGCCTGCAGGCATTTGTGGTACTTGGCCAATTTCGTAACCAAATGCTGTTACATCTACATCGTGATGACGAACTTCTGATGAAATCACCACGTCGCCAACGTTAAGCGAAGGATCGAAACCACCGGCAGAGCCTGTGTTAATAACACAATCAGGTTTGAAGTTATCGATAAGTAAAGTGGTTGCAATAGTTGAAGCGACTTTACCAATGCCTGATTGCACTAAAGTAACAGTATTACCTGCAAGCTCACCAGTATAAAACGTAAAGCCTGCTTTGGTTAAAACCTGTGGATTTTGCATCGCTTCGCGCAAAATTTTAACTTCTGGCTCCATGGCCCCAATAATACCAACATTCATAGTGTTAAATTCCTAAATTTGAATAGGCTGATTATACGTGAAGTCTGCTATAAAAAACAAAAAAGCGAGTCATTTAAAATGCTCGCTTTAATACATTGCTTTAACTCAGTAGTTATATTTCAGCAAGGGCAGTTGAATGTGCTTTTGCTTGAGAAGGTGATAATACCGCAGGCTTATGAACTCTAGTACGAGTCGGGCGCGAAGGTTGTGATTTAGCAGGTTTGCCTAATTTAAACATAATGGCATCGCGAACTTCACTCGGGCGGTAGCCTGATTTCACTTTCATACGAATATGTGGAATGCCAGCGGCTTCTAATGCACCGTTAACAAACCAATCACGTTGTGCTTTGTGACCATCTTTGTTGGCGTTATTAACTAAGTCAACCGCTGCCACTATGGTCATTTTTTCTTTGTCGACTAACACAAAGTCGAGCTGTTTATTTTTTGCTTTAGCTAATGCCGCACGTTTAGATTTGGCAGATAGACCTTGTTTACAGTCAATCACATCGATTAGTTTAACGCGACTAACAATTTTATATTGATCGCCAACAGCGCGTTCTAATAAGCCTAGAAACGCCCCTTCTACTTGGGTAAATACACTTTGCTTACGAGTAAAAGGATAAGGGTTTCCGCCGTCATCATTAAATTTTGACGCAACCACAGATGCCCCAACAACTAGCACTAATATTAATAATAAAGCGAATTCCATACGGTAACTCCATAACAACAAATTGACACTGCTTTTCTAAAGCAATTTATGTGCCCAAATAGTTGTTATGGCTATTTTATTAACGAACGGGGATGAGCGCTATTATGCTTTATAACCGCCTTCAATACCTTTTACGGCAATAGCGACGGCATCATGAGCATGTAAAGACTCATAATGGTTTATTTGCAGGAAGTAATCGCTAAATTCTTTTGACTCTAACGTCGTTTTAATTTTTCGTGCTGCGTCTTCACAAAACATCAGGTTTTGACCATTTAAACGGGCAAACTCTTGTTCGTCTTCACGTTTTACCGCAGCTTGTACTGGTGTTTTAAGCTCATCTTCTAGTAAGTTTATTAAGTTAACTACATCAAACTCTTGAATGTTTTGATCTAGTTTTACTTTAACATTAGCAATAGAGCGCTGTGAATGCGGGGTTGCTACAATGCCTTGAGTTGTTCCAAGCCACTCTAAAACCTCAGATTGAGTTAGTGTTTCTTGAGCAAACTTTTCGCTAAACGCATTTTGGATAAGTTGACGAGCAAGGGCTGCAGAGCAGGGGCAGGTTGATGAGTAAGTAACATCAACACTGAGTTCAAAACTAATGACGCCTTGATTTATGGTACTGGTAAGTACAACTGGGTAGCTTTTCCAGCCGGCTTTGCCACTAAGTAATGATTTACGGCGCAGTGGTAATTCAAATTTAAATTCGATTTGTGCTTTATCGCTTAAGCCTTCATGGCTGGTGATAAAGGTATCTAATGCTTGTGCTAAGGTGTGCGGGTTGACCTGCTGCTCAGTTGAGAGGTGATCAAGTGCTAAAAACAGACGCGACATGTGGATGCCTTTGGCGTCTTCTTGGTGTAAATTAACAAAAGCGCGTGCTTTTGCATTAACGGTAACTGGAGCTAAATCAAGAGATTCAAAAATAAAAGGCAGCTCTATATCGCCCATACCTACCCAGTCTAATTTACCTGTTTGTAATGCGGCAGCCGTGTTAGCAATATCTGGCATAGTCGTTTGCATGATACGTTACTCGTTATTTGCAATATTTAAAACGTCACATTTTACACTAAATAAAGAATTGCTGAAATGCGGCAAATAACGCCAAACATGAAATTTTGTTGTTTTTATCGCACAACATGAAAATAGCTGATAGAAAATGCTAAAATTAGCCTTTAATCATACTTACTTAAGCATTTAGCTAAGAGAAACACTGATATATGACAGATTCTTCTTTGAACCCGTGGGTTCGAGTTCTTTCCAGTTCAATAACTCGTTTTGGTGAGTTTAAAACTGCAGCTATTTGCTATGCATTATTACTGACAGTATCGCTGGTTTTGTCGAGTATGTTTTACTATGTTGCCATTGGGGAAGTGAACTTAGTTGATATATTGGCTGTAGTATTTTTTACCTCAGTTGTTTCCCCTCTGGTGATTAGCGTACTGCTTAACTCTATTCGGCAACTTGATGCCTCTTATGCCTATTTAGATAGTGCCACAAAACAAGAAAAGCTTTTAAATCAAACTCTCAAAGACAATATTAATCGTTTAAACATTGAAATTGATGAACGTAAAATGGCCTTTCATGCTAAGCATAGAGCAATAGAAGAGCTTAGACGTGAAATTGCAGAGCGTAAAAAAACGCAACAAGAACTCGCGCAACAAGGCATGTTATTACGCTCCATTGTAGACTCCTCACCAGATTTATTTTATTACCGCGATAACAACGGGGTGTTTGCCGGTTGTAATAAAATGTTTGAAGAGGTGATGGGCAAAACCAGTGGCGAATTAATTGGCAAAGCCGCAGAAGAAATATTTCCAAGCCACTTTTTATCAGAAGTATTAAGAACCGATGAGCAGGTTGAACGCACTCATCAAGGTTTAACTATTGATGTAGAGTATTCTGTAAATGGTGAAATAAGATGGTTTGAACTGAGAAAACTCCCCTTTATAAATGAGCAGGGCGATTACATTGGTCTACTAGCCTTTGGCCGTGATATTACCAGCCGTAAAGAAGCCGCGCAGGCACTGGAAACTGCTTATAAAGATAAAGGGAAATTTATTGCCACATTGAGCCATGAATTACGCACTCCGCTCAATGGTATCGTCGGTTTAACCCGAATGCTATTGGATACTGAACTTAATAAACAGCAGCGTAGCTGGTGTAATACGGTGTTTTCAAGCGCCGAAACGCTGGGTAATATATTTAACGATATTATAGATTTAGATAAAATTGACCGTGAGCAACTCGATATTGCCGCTAACGAAATTAATGTTTCTGACTTTATCAATGATGTGGTTAACTTTGCAGGCCTTATTGCGGAGCAAAAAGAACTTTCTTTTGAAGTAAAACGCTCTGGAATGCTTGATATATACGCTTTACTTGATCCTACACGTTTACGCCAAGTAGTATGGAACTTAATTAATAATGCGGTTAAATTTACCCAGCACGGTAGTGTCACCTTAGATTGTGCAAGAGAAAACCGCGAAGATGGCCCATGGCTTATTATAAAAATACTCGATACCGGTGAAGGGATTCCGCAAGAACAACTTACCCGTATTTTTGATATGTACTACAAAGCGCCCGACCTTAAAGGGACCAATGCGATTGGTTCAGGTATTGGCTTAGCCGTAACAAAAGCGTTAGTAAGTGCTATGAAAGGCATTATAACTGTTAATAGTACTCCCGGAGAGGGCAGTTGCTTTACCGTTCAAATTCCGCTGAATTTATGTAGTGCTCCTACCGAACATAGTTATGTAGGGCGTAGCTTATATATTTTATTAGTGGAAGATGTGCCACTTAATGCTGAAATTGCAACTAACCTATTAGAACAACGTGGACATGAAGTACTGTGGGCTGAAACGGGAGAAGATGCTTTATCGTTTGTAGAAACCGAAGATGACCTAGATTTAGTATTACTTGATATGCAGTTGCCAGATATTAATGGTGATGAAGTAGCAAGACAAATTCGCGCACAAAGCCATTTTGACCCGCTTCCTATTGTGGCACTTACCGCCAATGTTCGCAGTGCTGAAGAGGAGCTTGAGGGGATTTCTATTCAAGGGGCGTTAGCTAAACCGATAAACACCAGTAAGTTAGATAATATGCTCGCTGAACTCTTTGGTATTCAACAAGCGCAAGTTGAGGCTCCTCAACGAGTAGTTAATCAAGAGTTATTAAATCAAATTAATACTGACTTGCTAGATGTTGAAACCATTGAAGACTTTGTAAACTCGATGGGCGTTGAAGTATTTAAACGTAGTAGTCAGTTGTTTGCAAAGCTAAATCCGCAATATCAACAAGAACTATTAGGATCATTAAAAGCAGCAGACAGAGAAGAGTACAAATCCGTTGCGCATAAGTTAAAAGGTGCCGCTGGGTCGGTTGGTCTGAATGATGTGCAGTTGCATGCAAAGCAAATGGAACATGGTGCGCTGGAACAAAGTGATGAAGTATTAACAGTCTGGCTTGATGAATTAGTAGACAAAATAAATGAAGGACAACAGGCCCTTCATTTATTTTTACAGCAATTAGAGTAAAAACTAATTAGCTGTCGATTTTACCAATGAAGCGGTAACCTTCACCATGAATGGTGCTGATTAACTCAGACGTTGAGTTGTCGCTTTCAAAGTGCTTACGGATACGACGAATGGTAACATCAACTGTACGGTCGTTAGCGCGAAGCTCACGGCCAGTCATGTGCTTAATTAGTTGCTCACGGCTGAATATACGACCTGGAGAGTCAAGCATTAAACGCAGTGCTCTGTACTCGCCTTTAGGTAGGCGTTTTGCATCTCCATTTGGAGAAGTAAGGCAACGACTGTTTTCGTCAAGTTCCCAACCGTTAAAGGTGATCACGCCATTGGTTTCAATAGCTGATTCTTCACCGCCTAATGCAGTGCGCGTAATTAAGTTACGTGCACGAATAGTTAATTCACGTGGGTTGAAAGGCTTAGTAATATAGTCATCAGCACCAATTTCAAGACCTAAAATACGGTCTACATCGTTGTCACGGCCTGTTAAGAAAATAAGACCAACTTTGCGTTTTTGGCGTAATTCGCGAGCTAAAATAAGCCCGTTTTTACCTGGCAGGTTGATGTCCATAACTACAAGATTGACGTCATCGTTATTTGTAAGCTTATCATGCATATCATCGCCATCAATGGCTTCAATAACTTTGTAACCTTCGGCTTCAAATAAACTAACGAGGTTTAGTCGAGTTACGTCTTCATCCTCTACGATCAGAATGACTGGCGTTTGCATTTTTAATTAACCTTTTTGGAGTGTGTTTTATTTTAAAATCGGTGTGTTCATCAAAACCGACTACTGGAATTATAGGATTATATCTAAATGTTAACAAGTAAAAACAGATTAGATATAAACAGCTGCGCGCCCAAACCTACTTTGACGTATTATTAAAAACCGCGGCTTAATTGATACTTAACGTTGGATGTATAATTTGAATTATAGAGTCGAAGCCATTTCCCTTTAATAATTGATACATCCATCAACCACCTAAAGATACTTAAAATAATCAGACTAATTCAAAACGGAATTATATCACTTTCCAACTTTTCATCAATGTATGTGATATGTTAAACACAATTAAGTTCATTAATTGTGTGGAAATACAGCATTAATGATACAACTGTTTAGTTGGCTATGTATTAGTATGGTCATAAAGTTGTAATTCAAGAGGGGAATAAGAGTTATTTCGCTTTTTAAAAAAGTGTAATAATAAATCGGGCCCCTTGCTGATACTCGGTATCTAACACAATTTCCCCAGCCAAAGCTTGAGTCACTAAATTGTAAACTAAATGCATTCCTAAGCCACTGGCTCCTTGGCCGCGCTTTGATGTTACAAATGGGTCAAATATTTTTGCTCGTATATTGCTTTCAACACCTAGGCCGTTATCTGTGTAGGTAATTTGTGTTTTTGTTTCTGTTGCTACAATATCAATCTGCACTTCATTGTCACCGCCAGCTACAAATCCGTGTAACAGGGAATTTAAAATTAACTGATGAAAAACTTGCTGAAGTGGCCCTTTTTTACTTTCGACGGTTAAATCTGATGGACAATTTATAAGGACTTTAGGGTTTTTAATTTTTAGTTCTTGCCCCATAGACAGTAGAGTATCACTAATTAATTGTTGTATATTAACAGTGCTGGTTATTTCATCATCTTTGATCACTGCAACTTTTTTAAAGTTAGAAATGAGCTCTGCAACGCGGTTTAAGCTGCTATATATTAAGTCTAAGTTTTCGATACCATCGTTAGTAAATTGTTCAAATTGACTCGCAGTTAGTGATTTATTATGAAATTTAACCTGCAGTTCCGCGAGTTTATCCCGCAATAGAGTAGAGCCTGTAATACCAAGTCCAATCGGTGTATTTACCTCATGGGCAACCCCTGCCACCATTTGCCCCAATGAAGCCATTTTTTTGTTTTCGACAATTTGAGTTTGGTATTGGTGCATCTTTTCCAGAGTGGATAACAGCTCTTTATTAGCCTCTCTGAGTGCGATAGTGCGTTGACTTACCTTCTCTTCAAGGTTTGAGTTTAGCTGCTTAATTTCTTGTTTATCTTCTTCATGGCGTTCTATTTGCCTTTGTGTACGTGCAAGCATTACATTTAAGCTATTAGAAAGCCGAGTTATTTCAGTTAGGTTCGTTAAAGGCGCACGTGCATAGTAATTATGTTTTTTAGCTATGTTTTGCAACAACAAGCTTAAGTTTTCTATTGGACTGGCTATCCTTTTTTGTAGCCTTAAAATAATCAAAGAAATAAAAATAAGTATTAAAGCCATAATAACGATATCGATTATAATCTTTTTAGTTATTAGTTGATTTAAGTTATCTAAGCTGCCTCTAATATATACATAGCCGAGCAGCTGTTCATTATTGAGTATTGGGGTAATGTACTCAATATACTCGTCACTAACCTGTGGTTCAGAAAAATCATTAATATTATCTGTTTTAATGGGGACTGGTGGTGATTTTCGGGCATTAAAGCTGGTAAAAAAGACTGGCTTATTAGATTGCTCATCTAAGGCGTAAATATGTAAATTTGTGACGGATGATACTTGTTGAAGCAGCTTTAAGCGCCTTTCTTCTGCAGGCCTATTTTTATTTAGCAATGAGGGCATCGCGTCGAATGCAATGATCTCTGATACCAACACAAGTTTGCTAATGAGCTGTTTTTTTTGCTCTTGCGCACTTAAATAGGTAGAAATTGAAAGCGATAATAACAAACAGATAGCTGTTATAAGCATGATGGTTTTAAACAATATGCTACGAATGCTATTTTGCTCTACAGTTTTAGGCATTGCGAGAAGGTCATCCGTGTCAATTGTGAGTCTAATGATAATAGTTTAGCAAAAACAGAAAAAAGTGAATTAAAAAGATTAGCTTAATTACACTTTTTATTTTTAGCTAATCTACTTATGAAACATAAATATGTGGCTAATATAGCCCATATTTATGTTTTGACAGGATATTAATAACTTATTTTAGCTACTGTATACGGCAAATTTGTTGTTTTTGAACACTGTGTGGTAGCTATCAAATTGGGTTTCTAAAATTGGTGGATATTTCAAAAAGCTATTAGCCACTATGGTCAGTTTGCCTGCCTTAGTTAAATGTTGCTTTGCATGGGTTAAAAAAGATTCCGCAACGCTGTAGTCAGTTGCAATCCCGGTATGAAATGGCGGATTGCTAATAATTAAATCAAACTTGCCAACAATACCATTTAAACCATCACTGAGTATGGCTTCACCGTTTACATTATTTAGCTTAAGCGTTTGCGTTGTTGCATAGGCTGCAAGTGCACTTACGTCACTACAGGTAAATGTCAATGCTGGGTTTTTTAGCCCTAAAAAAGTAGCAATAAGTCCTGCGCCACAACCAAAATCAAGGACTTTCCCATGTTTTAAGTTAGGAGCATTCTCTAATAGCATTTTCGTTCCAGCATCAAGTGCACCATGGTTAAACACACCAGGAATACTGACTGCTGTAAACTCAATATCGCTCACACATACCGTAAACTCTTTATGGTATGTGCTAATATCAAACGCGCTATTAATAGTGAGCTCTGAAAATGAATATAAAACACAGTGTTTTGCTGAGTCTATTTTATTACTAAATTCAGCCTTACCGGCGAGTTGCTTTTCAATTGACTTAACACCGCTCTTGTTTTCGCCAACAACGAGTAGCTCTGCATCTTTGCTTATCACAGCACGTATGTTGTCTAACGCCATTAATAGCTCAGGTTTAGATTTAGGGTAATAAAGTATTACCAAATCATAATCGCCCGAATTAATTGTGTGGCTGATGGTTACGTCAATACCCGATATGTTTTTTGCAAATTCACCATTAGCGTGGTTATAACTAAAAGCGGTTATTTTACTTTGTGGATTGAGCGTTTTTAGCTCATTTAAAAAGCCATCTTGAACAAAGTTGACCACCAATATTGATTTACCTTTTAACTCTTCACTGTTACGAAGTAATAGTAGGCTCGGATTGGTTAATACGCTCATAAATGGCTTTACCTTACTTGATTATTTAATTAACGGTTACTTAGTACGTTCGAACATTAAATCCCATACGCCATGACCTAAACGCTGACCACGCTGTTCAAATTTAGTCAAAGGACGTAAATCAGGACGAGGTACATAGTCGTTGGTCTCAGATTGGTTTTTGTAACCTGGAGCTGCTTGCATTACTTCTAACATATGCTCTGCATAGTTTTCCCAATCGGTTGCCATGTGAAATACGCCACCGATTTTTAATTTAGAGCGAAGTTTTTCAGCAAACTCAGTTTGTACAATGCGACGCTTGTGGTGACGCTTTTTGTGCCATGGATCAGGGAAAAATAACTGTAAGGTTGATAAGCTTTCATCGCTTATACAATCAGCAAGAACTTCTACTGCATCGTGTTCAAATACGCGCAGATTAGTAACGCCAGCTTCGTCAGCATCCATTAAACATGCGCCAACGCCTGGGCGATGAACTTCTATGCCGATAAAGTTAAGGTGTGGTGCATTTTTTGCCATTTCAACTAATGACTTACCCATACCAAAACCAATTTCTAGCACTACATCATTGTCATTGCCAAAAACTTCGCTTAAATCAAGTAGGCCGTTTTTATGCTCAAGCCCCATTGTTGGCCAGCATTTTTCGATTGCAGCAGCTTGGCCTTTGGTTAATCGGCCTTCGCGTTTTACAAAACTGCGAATAGTGCGGATATACTTACCTTCTTGCTTAGCTTGCTCAAGGTTGTTGTTACTTGATTCACTCATATTATTGGCCTGACAAAACAATGTGTTTAAAAATGGTTGCGTATTATCCCTGACCAGCGCTAGGTTGACAAGCATTAGGGCGTTATAGCTTGATCTTTTCAGTCACTACAATAGACTGAGCCGCCATTGAGCATTAGTAAAAAATTAAATATGTCGGATTTAAAAAAACAGCAGTCAGCTTGGTTTTCCAACCAAGTAGTTGACTGGTATCACCTTCATGGGCGCAAAACGTTACCATGGCAATTAGCTAAAACGCCTTATAAAGTGTGGGTATCTGAGGTGATGTTACAGCAAACTCAGGTTGTCACTGTTATTCCTTATTTTGAAAAGTTTATGCAAAGCTTTCCCGATATTATTGCTTTAGCAAATGCTGATGAAGATCAGGTTTTGCATCATTGGACAGGTTTAGGTTATTACGCTCGTGCACGCAATTTACATAAAACCGCTAAAATAGTTCGAGATAAATACCAAGGTCAGTTTCCTAGCACGCTTGAAGAAGTAATGGATTTACCCGGAATAGGGCGCTCTACTGCTGGTGCTGTTTTATCATTATCTTTGGGGCAGCATCACCCTATTCTTGATGGTAATGTTAAAAGAGTGCTTGCTCGGTTTTTCATGGTTGAAGGTTGGTATGGAGTCAAAAAGGTAGAAAATCAGCTTTGGCATTTAAGTGAACAACTCACTCCTAAAAATAATGTAACAGAGTTTAATCAAGCTATGATGGATTTAGGTGCAAGCTTATGTTCGCGCAGTCGCTTTGATTGTGAGGCGTGCCCGTTAAATAGCCGTTGTGGTGCGTTTAACGCAGGTAAAGTTAAGGAGTTCCCTCACTCTAAACCTAAAAAAGCAGTGCCTAAAAAAAGCTGCCACCAGTTAATTATTAAACATAACGACAAAGTGCTTATGGAAAAACGCCCAAACAGTGGTATCTGGGGCGGATTGTTTGGATTTTTTGAATTTAATGAGTACAGCGAGCTCGAAACTTTTTTAGCGCAACAAGGGCTTAAAAGTGACCTTAATGAAGTAGCGCCTTTTACTCATGTATTTTCACATTTTGAGCTCACAATTAACCCGCATGTACTTAATATTGAAAAAGCTCCTGATGTTGTTAATGACAAGCAGTTGGTATGGTATCCACTCGATCAATCAATAGAAGTAGGGTTAGCTGCACCGACTAAAAAGTTGGTTAAACAAATTACGGCAATAGTATAGAATAGCGATATATTTAGCATTAAGGGGAACAATCATGGCACGTACAGTATTTTGTCAAAAGTTACAAAAAGAGGCCGAAGGCCTTGGTTTTCAGTTATACCCTGGTGAACTTGGTGAGAAAATTTTTAATAATATTTCTAAAGAAGCCTGGGGGCAATGGCAGCAGAAACAAACTATGCTGATCAATGAAAAGCATTTAAACATGATGGATCCAGAGCATCGTACTTTTTTAGAAGAGCAAATGGTTGGCTTTTTATTTGAAGGTAAAGAAGTTGAGATTGAAGGTTATAAGCCAGTAGAAAAATAAATTAACTGTGCTTAGGTTAATTAATAAAAAAGGGCTCTAAGCCCTTTTTTATTGCGTTAGTAAACGTTATTAGTAACATATACTATTTAGTTAAATAAGTTCGTTCTGTTCCTCATTATTTTTAATTTGCTCTTTTAAGAACTGCGCTGCTCTTGAGTATTCAATTTCGAGCCCATCTCTCATCTTAATTAACTCATCAGCACTTACTTCATCGCTCTTGCACTTATCTTCAAATGACTGCGCTAAATCAGCAACAATATTAGCTCCTACTGTTTTTGATATAGATTTTAATTGATGGCAGGCAGATAAAATCTCAGCTTTGTTACTTTGCAACACAGCAAAGTTAATCGCTTTAATTTGTTCTTGGCTCTGTTCTAAATACATTTTAAAGAAGCGGATTATTTTAGCATCATCGCCATTTATGTACTTATTCGCTGATTCCATATCTATAGGCATAACAGACTTTTCGGCCGAATTCACCTGTTGTGGTTGTTCGCTGTATAAATCACTCCATTGCTTTAATGTGTCTTCAAGTGCATTAAGCTCAATAGGTTTAGTAATAAAGTCGTTAATACCCACTGCTAAACATCGCTCTCTCTCTCCCTTTAGAGCATTGGCAGTAACAGCAATAATATAAGGTTGTGCGTCAATTGATTCGAGTAATGAAGCTTCTTCTCTAATTTTTTCAACCATGTCGTAGCCAGACATTTTTGGCATATGTAAATCGGTTAAAATGAGCGAGTAGCTATTTTTGCGCCACATATCTAAACCTTCTTCACCGTTATTAGCTACCTCTACACTGTAACCTAGTATATGTAGTTGTTCGGTGAGTACCTCTTGGTTCAATCGGTTATCTTCTACCAATAATACCAGCCTATTTGCAGCGAGTGCCTCTTCTGAACTTAGGTAGTGATTCATCGTTCTGGCTTTTTTAATTTGCTTAGGCTTATGTAAGCCGGCAGCCACTAAAATTGAAAGCATAAAGTTAGATTTACACAAAGGGGAGGCGTTAATATAAAAAATATTTTTATGGTTAATAACCGCTTCATCTAACTTACTTAATACCACCATTTGTTGGTTATTATCTTCTAATGAGTAAAGTAAACTTCTTAGTAGGGTACTAATACTACTCATGTCATCAATACCATCAACAACCCAAATAATATCCTTGGTTTCTTGATGAGCTTCTATATCTTGCTGCTCATGAGCATAGGTTATTTTAGCTCCCATAAATGACAAGTAACGGTAAATTACTTTGCCGCGTTCTGCGTTGTTACTAACAACAATGACATGTTTACCATTAAGTGTATTTTTATGGGCAAATTCAATTTTACCTGCGGTTGAAAAGGGCAGTTCAACAGTAAACTCACTACCTATCCCTTCATGACTTGTTACATGAATGGTACCAAGCATTAGCTCAGTTAGGCTTTTACAAATTGAAAGCCCAAGCCCTGTACCACCGAACTCTCGCGTAATTGAGCTTTCTGCTTGGGTGAACGGGTTAAAGATTTTTCTCAACTGAGATTGACTCATTCCTTTACCGTTATCACTTACGCAAAAACGCAATGTAAAGTGATCGGCGGTGTTATGTGCTACTTCTACTGATATTCTTACTTTCCCCTGGGTTGTACCATTGGTGCTGGTAAACTTTATGGCATTACTACATAAGTTATATAGCACTTGGCGCACTCTAACAGAGTCCCCCTTAAGGTTGTTGGGTATATCGGGGGCAATTGATAAATCGAGTTCTAGGTGGCGATTTTTAGCAACCGACGATAACACCTTAGCAACTTCTTCTAGCGTATCGGCAACGGAAAACGGAACTGGATCTATATTGAGCTTTCCAGCCTCAATTTTAGAAAAATCTAAAATATCATCTAAAATACTTAATAACGAAAATGCTGATTCACGAATAATAGTACTTAAACGTTGCTGGGCACCATCAAGCTCTGTTTGACGAAGTAAATCAATAGTGCCAATTACGCCATTCATTGGTGTTCTTATTTCATGACTCATAGTGGCTAAAAAGGTGGTCTTAGTTTCGCTGGCTTTTAATGCTTTTTGAGTTTGCTTTTCTAATTCAAATGTTCTGCTTTGTACTTCTGTTTCAAGGCTAGTTTGTAGTTTTTTTAATTCTTTTTGTGCAGCCTGATCGTCAGCTTGAACCGTACTTACTTTTTTTAGCAGCAAGTTAATTTGTTGAGCAACGGTTTCTAATCCGCCTTCGAGTTGCTCATTAAGCGTGCTTTGATAGTTATCATTTTGTGTAATTGCTTTGAGTTCTTGAGTGAGAGAGTCGGTATTTTTATGTAATCGTTTATTAATATGCTTATTAAACGTAATAGCTAACGCAAACAGCACTATCAGAGCAACAATAGCGGCAAGGTACGCATTCATAAATAAGTTTTGTGTAGATGATGCAATTAAAGGTTGTTTTTGCTCAATAATAAGCTCAGCAATTACCTCCCCACTTACTGAAATAACATGATGTAATATGCCTTGCTCCTTTACATACTCATTAATAGCTAAAGGCTCAATTAAATTACTATTATTGCTATAAACCAACTCGGTTTTATTGTTCGGATTAAAGCGATGCAGGGTATATTTAAAATTATTATTGAGTAAGCTTGCGGTATCAAGAAGTGATTTGACTTTGTCTTGCTCGTGTATAGTTAGTGCATCTACTATGGGTTGTTCAAGACGCTCAGCAAGTTTTGTTACCTTGATGGTTGAAACAGGGTTAACTTCTTTGTGCTCAGCATTGCTTTGTGAGTAAAGCGAATAGGCGACTATAAATAATGTGGCAGTTATAAGGTTACTAACTAAAAATAAAGGTAGTAAGCCTTTGATTGCTGGAGAAAACTTACCCTGCATGAATTTTCCTATCGTGGTATTATTAGAACGGTAAGCCTGTACCGAAAGTTATATACCAATCGTAACACCTAAAAAAAATAATTCACTACGTTTTTTAAAGTCTTTTGTTGAATAAATGCACTGCATTAACGAGAAACGTCGCTAGTTGTTTGAAAACCGTTCAAACAGTTGCAAAGGATAAAAAAAAAGTTGACTTGTAAGGGCAAAACTCGTTTAATACGCCGCACGCCCAGATAGCTCACTAAGAAGTGTCTTGTGGGAGTTGCATTAAAAATCAGGTAAGATTTTTAATTCGCACTGTTTAAGTGCCTCGATAGCTCAGTTGGTAGAGCAGAGGATTGAAAATCCTCGTGTCCCTGGTTCGATTCCGGGTCGAGGCACCATTTACAAAAAGTTATCACTCTATAGATCTGAATTGC